>CAYNOF010000270.1:0-6694 GCA_964398335.1 uncultured Rhizobiaceae bacterium | reverse complement strand
GGCACGTCGGAGCGCGGCGGCGTGTTGCGCAGGGCGGCCAGTCGCGCGGCCTCGCGGCGGCGATGCGCCTCCCACATCGCCTTGGCGAACGGGTCGGCCTCGCCGATGGCGATCTTGTCCTCGATCGCCTGGATCGGCCGGTGCGGCACGCCGCTGTCGATCTCCAGGCGGCGCTCGGCGGCGGCGCGGTCGGGCCAGCGGAAGCCGCGGAAGCCGAACCAGGTGAGTGCGATCAGCGCCGCGGCGCAGGCCGCCAGCAGCGCGGTGTGGGTCCAGGCCTCGAGGCCTCGGAAGACGTCGAGATGCGCGGCAGCCAGGAACAGCGCGACGAAGCACAGGGGTGCGATCAGGCGCGGCCACAGGGCCTCCCACGCCAGGGCGGCGCGGGCGATGGCGATGCGGCGGTCGAGGCTGGGTGGAGCGATCGACTGCGGCGGGAGAACGGGCATCAACTCCTCGTCCGGTTACGCACTACTCCAACCACGTCGGAACGCGGTCAGCCCCTAGCAGTTGCTCATACGTTTGGCGCGGCCGGACGACAGCATACCGATCACCGTCGACCAGTGTCTCCGGAACGAGAGGTCGCGAATTGTAGGTCGACGACATCGCCGCTCCGTAGGCGCCCGCTGATTTTACCACTACCAGGTCCCCCGCGGCCAGTGGCGGCATTGTGCGCTTCTGTGCCAAAAAATCGCCCGATTCGCATATGGGACCGACAATGTCGGTGACGATTTCCTGAGCACCCTGAGCGGGTTGACGCACCGGCACGATGTCGTGCCAGGCCTCGTACAGGGTCGGCCGGATAAGATCGTTCATGGCCGCGTCGACGATCACGAAGGTGCGCGCCACCCCCGGCTTGACCAGGATCACCTCGCCCAGCAGCACGCCGGCGTCGCCGACCAGCCGTCGGCCCGGCTCGAAGCTGAGCGCACAGCCCATGTTGCCGGTCTCCTGCCGCACCATGCCGACGAAGGCATCGATCGGCACCGGAATCTCGTCGCGATAGGTGATGCCCAGGCCGCCGCCGACGTCGAAGCGCTTGATGTCGAGGCCATCGGCACGCAGCTGGCCGACGAACTCCCGCACCCGGCGGATCGCCTGCCGGTAGGGTTCCATGTCGGTGATCTGCGAGCCGATATGCATGGCGACGCCCAGCACGTTCAGGTTCGGCTTGCCCGCGGCATAAGCGTAGGCCTCGCGCGCGAGATCGATATCGATGCCGAACTTGTTCTCCTTCTTGCCGGTGGTGATCTTGGCGTGGGTCTTGGCGTCGACATCGGGGTTGATGCGGATGGCGATGTCGCTGCGCCTGCCCAGCGAGCCTGCGACGCCATCGAGCACGTCGAGCTCGTAACGGCTCTCGACATTGATCTGCCGGATGCCCGCCTCGAGCGCGGCACGCAGTTCCGAGGGCTTCTTGCCGACGCCGGAGAAGACGATGTGCTTGGCCGCCACGCCGGCGGCCAACGCGCGGCGCATCTCGCCTTCCGAGACGATGTCGGCGCCGGCGCCCATCCTGGCGAAGGTGCGGATCACCGCCTGGTTGCTGTTGGCCTTGACCGCGTAGTGCACCTCGGCATCGAGGCCCTTCATCGCGTCGGCAAAGGCCCGGTAGTTGGCGCGCAGCACCGCCGAGGAATAGACGTAGACCGGCGTGCCGACCTCACGCGCGATGCGCGACAGCGCCACGCCTTCCGCGTGCATCTCGCCATCACGATAGGCGAAGCCCGTCATTGTCTCATCCCCGTGCGTGTCGGCGCCGGCTCCGGCGGCGGATAGGTTCGGCGCGGCGTGTCCGGTCCGCCGGGCGGCAGCGGGTCGCTCTTGCGGCCGCAGGCGGCAAGCAAGGCCACGAGCCCCAGCATGACCGCGCGCCGCATCATCGCAGGAAGCGCTGACGCGCCGCCTGGACGGCGCGCGCGACGTTGGCAGGCGCGGTGCCGCCCAGGCTCTTGCGCGCGGCGACGGAGGCTTCGACGGTCAGCACCTCGAAGACGTCGCGCGTGATCTTCGGCTCGACGGACTGCATCTGCTGCAGTGTGAGCCCATCGAGCGGCACGTCCTTGTCCGCCGCCATCCCGACCCGCGCGCCGGTGACGTGATGGGCCTGCCGGAAGGGCAGGCCGACCTTGCGCACCAGCCAGTCGGCGAGATCGGTCGCCACCGAGTAGTCGGCCGAGGCCACCGCGCGCATGCGCTGCGGATTGGCCTTCAGGTCGCGGACCATGCCGGCCATCGCCGCGACGCCGAGCTCCAGCGAGTCGGCGGCGTCGAACAGCGGCTCCTTGTCCTCCTGCATGTCCTTGCCGTAGGTCAGCGGCAGGCCCTTCATCACGGTGCACAGCGCCACGAAGGCCCCCACGATGCGACCGACCCTGCCGCGCGTCAGCTCGGCGGCGTCGGGGTTGCGCTTCTGCGGCATGATCGAGCTGCCCGTCGTGAAGGCATCCGACAGGCTGATGAAGCGGAACGGCGCGCTGCACCAGATCACGATCTCCTCGGACAGCCGCGACAGGTGCACGGCGGTGAGCGAAGCCGCGGCGATGAATTCGACGACGTAGTCGCGATCCGACACGGCATCGAGCGAGTTGGCCATCGGCCCGTCGAAGCCCAGCGCCTTGGCCGTCTTGCGCGGATCGATCGGGTGCGGCGAGCCGGCGAGCGCCGCGGCGCCGAGCGGCGAGACGTTGAGTCGCGCGCGGCAATCGGCGAGGCGGCTGCGGTCGCGGCCGAACATCTCGACATAGGCCAGGAGATGGTGACCGAAGGTGATCGGTTGTGCGGTCTGCAAATGCGTGAAGCCCGGCATGATCGTCGCGGCGTATTCTTCCGCGCGGTCGATCAGGGCGGCCTGAAGGTCGGCCAGCATGGCCTCGATGCGATCGATCGTGTCGCGCACCCACAGCCGCACGTCGAGCGCGATCTGGTCGTTGCGCGAGCGCGCGGTGTGCAGGCGGCCGCCGGCCGGGCCGATGATCTCGGTCAGCCGCGCCTCGACGTGGAAATGGATGTCCTCGAGCTTGGTCGAGAACCTGAACTTGCCGCTCTCGATCTCGGCCTTGACCTGCTGCAGGCCGCGCTTGATGGCGCGACCGTCGGACGCAGTGATGATCTTCTGCGCCACCAGCATGTCGCAGTGAGCCATCGAGCCGGCGATGTCCTGGGCGTAGAGGCGCTTGTCGAAGCCGATGGAGGCGTTGATCTTCTCCATGATCTCCGCCGGGCCCATCTTGTAGCGGCCACCCCACATGCGGTTCGCCGCCTTGCCCGTGCTTTTGCCCCTGCCCGTCTGCTTCCGCGCAGCCATGATTTTCCCATCGAAACAACGTAGGATGGCGCTTATGGCACAGTTCTTTTCGGTTTGCCTCCCCGTCCTGCGCAGCCTGTCGGCGATCCTTGTGGCGCTTGTCGCGATTTCAGGCATCGCCCGCGCCGAGACCGGCAAGCCGCCGCTGTCCGGCTCGGTCGCCAAGGTCGAGCTCAAGGATCCGCGCGCGGCGATTCCGACCTTCGCGTTCAAGAACCTCGACGGCAGCGACGCCAGCTACGACGCCTTCAAGGGCAAGGTGGTGCTGATCAACTTCTGGGCGACGTGGTGCATCCCCTGCGTCAAGGAGATGCCCAGCCTCAACAAGCTTGCCACCACCATCGGCAAGGACAGGTTCGCGGTGATGGCGCTGTCGCTCGATGGCCCGACGCGCGCCAAAGTGGCGCCCTTCATCCGCGACAAGGAACTCGCCGCGCTCGACGTCTATCTCGACGACAAGCGAGCCGCCTACGGCAAGCTCGACATCCTGGTGCTGCCGACCTCGGTCCTGGTCGACAAGCAGGGCCGCGAGGTCGGCCGTCTTGCCGGCGACGCCGCGTGGGACACGCCCGAGGCGGTTGCGCTCATCCGTCACCTCATCGACGAGAACTGACCGAAGGCCGATGGCGCGCATCCTCTTCGCCTGGGAGCTGGGTGGCGGCATCGGCTATGTCGATCGCCTGTCGCAGGTCGCCGACGCCTTGGCATCCGAGGGCCACGAGCCGGTCTTCGTCGTGCGCGACCTGGTGAGCACGGCCGAGCTCTTCGCCCGCAAGCCGTGGATCGTGATGCAGGCGCCGATGGCGGTGGGCCTGCTGCATCCGACTCAGCCTCATTTCGTGCCCGGCAGCTACGCCGACCTGCTGGCGGTCAACAACTTCGCCAATGCGGAGCACCTGTTCCGCCTGGCCCACGCCTGGCACATGCTGTTCCTGGCGCTGCAGCCGGCGCTGGTCGTCGCGGAGTATGCGCCGGTGGCGACGCTCGCCGCCCATGGCCGTATCCCGACCATCGCCATGGGCCACGGCTACATCCTGCCGCCGCCGAACCTCGGCGAGTTCCCGATCTTCGATCCCGCCGCGCAGCGCTTCGCGCCGCCGGAGAAGATCGTCGAGGCGGTACGCGCGGTGCAGCAGCGCCTGGGCGGTCCCGTCGCCGATACCGTGCCGGCGGTGATCGGCGGCACGCGGCATTTCGTGACCGCCTTCGCCGAGACCGATCCCTATGCCGGCTTCCGCAGCCAGCCGAATGCCGGCCCGCTGGACTCGATCCCGCCGCCGGTCGCGCCGGCCGGGCCGCCGTCGTTCTACGCCTATCTCTCGGCGACCCATCCGCAGCTGCGCATGATCCTGCAGTCGCTGGTCGAATGCGGCCTGCCCGGCGCGGCCTACATCAAGCGCATCACGCCGGAGGTCCGGCAGTACCTCAGCGAGCGCAAGGTGCACGTCTTCGACCGCCCGCCGCCGCTTGCCGAGGTGACGCGCGGCGCGCATGTCATCGTGCATCACGGTGGCGCGGCGACGCTTGCGGCGGCGATGGGCGCGGGACGGCCACAGATGCTGTGGCCGGAGGTCGCCGACCAGCAGGTCAGTGCCAACACCATCGACCGGCTGGGCGTCTCGGTGCATGCACGGCGCCGGCTGGGTTCGGCGGCACAGGCGGCGCGCGCCATGCGCGAGCTGGCGCAGGGCGAAGCGCCGCCCCGCGCGCTGCAGGTCGCGCAGACGATCAACCAGCGCGGCGAGTCAGGCAGCCTGCTGCGGATCGTGAGCGCGGCGCAGGAGTTGATCGGCTGATGTCTTTGGGAACGCCGGCGCTCCCAAGGATCAGCGCGTCGGGACCGGGCGCTCGCCGGAGTAGTCGTAGAAGCCGCGCTTGACCTTGCGGCCGATCCAGCCGGCCTCGACGTATTTCACCAGCAGCGGGCACGGCCGGTACTTGGAGTCCGCGAGGCCCTCGTACAGCACCTGCATCACCGACAGGCAGGTGTCGAGGCCGATGAAGTCGGCGAGTTCGAGCGGGCCCATTGGGTGGTTGGCGCCCAGCCTCATCGCGGTGTCGATCGACTCCACCGTGCCGACGCCTTCGTAGAGCGCGTAGACCGCCTCGTTGATCATCGGCAGCAGGATGCGGTTGACGATGAAGGCCGGGAAGTCCTCGGCATTGGCCGGCGTCTTGTCGAGACGCACGGTCAGGTCGCGGATGGCGCGGAAGGTCTCTTCCTCGGTGGCGATGCCGCGGATCAGCTCGACCAGCCGCATCATCGGCACCGGGTTCATGAAGTGCATGCCCATGAACTTGCCGGGCCGGTCGGTGGTCGACGCCAGGCGCGTCACCGAGATCGACGAGGTGTTGGTCGCCAGCAAGGTGGTCGGCGGCACGACCGGGCAGACCTTCTTGAAGATCTCGCGCTTGACCGCCTCGTTCTCGGTCGCTGCCTCGATCACGAGATCGCAATCGGCGAGCATGGCGTAGTCGGTGCCGGTCTGGATGCGGCGCAGCGCGGCGTCCTTCTCGTCCGGCTTGATCAGGCCGCGGCCGATCTGCCGGTCCATGTTGCCGCCCATCGCCTCGATCGCCTTCTCGAGTGCCGGCTGGTCGACGTCGAGCAGCTTCACGCTCAGGCCCTTCAGCGCGCAGACATGGGCGATGCCGTTGCCCATCTGGCCGGCGCCGATCACACCGATCCGCGCGATCTCCGGCGGCTCCGCCAGCAGCGCGCCGGCAGAGGGGGCAGGCTTCACGTCGATGTTCATTCAGGAGCGCTCCAGTTCCTTTGCCAGCTCTGGCAATGCCGTGAACAGATCAGCCACCAGGCCATAATCGGCGACCTGGAAGATGGGCGCTTCCTCGTCTTTGTTGATCGCCACGATCACCTTGCTGTCCTTCATCCCCGCCAGGTGCTGGATGGCACCCGAGATTCCGACAGCAATGTAAAGTTCCGGGGCGACGATCTTTCCGGTCTGCCCGACCTGATAGTCGTTCGGGACAAAGCCGGCATCCACCGCGGCCCGGGAGGCCCCGACCGCAGCACCGAGCTTATCAGCTATTGGTTCCAAAAGCTTAAAATTATCGCCGGCCTGCATGCCGCGGCCGCCGGAGATCACCACCCGCGCTGCCGTCAGCTCCGGCCGCTCGCTCTTCGACAGCTCTGCCGAGATGAACTTCGACATCGCCGGCAGGTCGGGGATGCTCACTGCCTCGATCGGCGCGTTACCGCCCTCTGCCGCCACCGGATCGAAGCTGGCGGCGCGCACGGTGATCACCTTCTTGGCGTCGGACGACTTCACCGTCGCCATGCCGTTGCCGGCGTAGATCGGGCGGACGAAGGTATCGGCGTCCACCACATCGGCGATGTCGCTGATCGGCTGCACGTCCAGCAGGGCC
>CAYNOF010000269.1:0-7271 GCA_964398335.1 uncultured Rhizobiaceae bacterium | reverse complement strand
TTCAGGAAGGTCGATATGGCCGATCGGCTTGCCGTCGGCGGCAAAGATGCGAACGCCGTCGAGACCGGCCGAACCCATGCCCCAGCCGCACCAGAGGTTGCCATCGACGTCGACACGAAAGCCATCGGGCGAGCCGCCGGGGCCGGCGTCGATCAGCGTGCGGCCGGCGCCAAGCTTTGTGCCGCCGCCGACAACGTCGTAGGCGAGAATCGTCCGGTGCGGCATCTGGCGGGAGGCCACGACGTAGAGCGTCTTTTCATCGGGCGAGAAGGCCAGCCCGTTGGGGCCCGGGATGTCGTCGGCCATGACCGTGAGCTTGCCGGTCTTGCCGTCGAGGCGATAGATGGCGGGCTTGTTTTCGGACTCGTCCTTGTGGCCTTCGTAGTAGCCGAGGATGCCGAACACCGGATCGCTGAACCACACCGAGCCGTCGGACTTCACCACGATATCGTTGGGCGAGTTCAGTCTCTTGCCGTTGTAGCTGTCGGCCAGCACGGTGATCGAGCCGTCGATCTCGGTGCGGGTGATGCGCCGCGCGTCATGCTCGCAGGTCACCAGCCGGCCCTGGCGGTCGCGCGTGTTGCCGTTGGCGTTGTTGGACGGCTTGCGGAAGGCGGAGACCTGGCCGGTCTCCTCGTCCCAGCGCAGGATGCGGTTGTTGGGGATGTCGCTCCACAGCAGGAAACGCCCGTCGCCGAACCACACCGGCCCTTCGGACCAGCGGCAGCCGGTGTAGAGGCGCTCGACCGAGGCGAGCGGCAGGCGGTACTTCGTGAACGCCGGATCCAGGATCCGCACCGCCGGATCGGGATACCGCTCGCTGGGCTGCCACATGCTTCGCTCCCCCTAAAGAATTTCTAAGGTGATCCTAGGGGTTATCTGCCCTGAAAATCCAGTGCGCGCGGTCCATAGTCCGGCCGTTGCGAGACCACTGAATGGAGGAGGGCGTCATGTCGCTGCAGATCGGACAGAAGGCTCCGGACTTCACCGCCGAGACCACCCAGGGCACAATCGACTTCCACGAGTGGCTGGGCGACAGCTGGGGCGTGCTGTTCTCGCATCCCAAGGACTTCACGCCGGTGTGCACCACCGAGCTGGGCTACATGGCGCGCCTGAAGCCGGAGTTCGACAAGCGCAACACCAAGATCATCGGCCTGTCGGTCGATCCGGTGACCAACCACGCGAAGTGGGCCAGGGACATCGAGGAGACCCAGGGCACGGCGCCGAACTATCCGATGATCGGCGACACCGACCTGAAGGTCGCCAAGCTCTACAACATGCTGCCCTACGAGACGCCCGGCACGTCGGAAGGCCGCACCGCCGCCGACAACGCCACGGTGCGCACGGTCTTCGTGATCGGCCCGGACAAGAACATCCGGCTGATGATCTCCTACCCGATGACCACCGGCCGCAACTTCGACGAGATCCTGCGCGTGATCGACTCGATGCAGCTCACCGCCAAGCACCGCGTGGCGACGCCGGTGAACTGGAAGAACGGCGAGGACGTGATCATCGTGCCGGCCGTCACCGACGAGGAAGCCACCGCGAAATACCCGCAGGGCTTCAAGAAGCTGAAGCCCTACCTGCGCACGGTGGCGCAGCCGAAGTAAGAGCCTGCTTCCGCACTGCCTTCCCCCCGCCGGTCTGTACACGGGGGAAGGCAGGGTCAAGAGGCCCGCCAATTTGGCGTCCCTTGCACACGAAAGCCGCAACGGTTGCACTTTCCGGGCCGATGAAACGCGCGTGGAGTTCGGAAGGGACTGATCCATGACGTCTTGGCAGTCACGGGCGCGGGTGTTCTCGATCCTCGCCGCCTTGTCGATCGCATTGGCCGTCGGCATCGCGCAGGCACAACCGGATTCAACGCCTGACCCCGAACCGGATGTTCTCAATCTCGAAGGTCCGTCAGAGACCGGCTGCTTCTCTGGCAGTTATGTAGCTGCCGGCGCCTGCGCGCAGGCCAGGGCCATGAAGGCCGACCGTTGGCTCAAGGCCATCGTCGCGGGTTGCATGAAGAAGGCAGAGACGTGGACGCGGGATCGATATGACATGTTCAAGCGCATCCCGGCGTTTGAGGAGGAGGTGAGAGGTATGGCCAGCGAGGTCGACTACGCCATCTCACTAAAGCGCACCCAAGATGCCTTCGAGCGCTATCGCGAGAGCGCGGCGACCGCCAGCTATGACGACGCTCTGCCGGGGATGCTGGCCACCCACGAAAAGTACAGCACGTACTTCGCCCTGACTCTCGAACGGGCCACCAGGCTCCACAATCAGTGTTGCCGCGACGAGCCCGTGTCGAAGGCGATCGATCTCACGAAGGCTTGGTGCGAGTAGTTGCGGTCGTGCCGGTTACTCGGCTGGCCTGGGCTGAGCCGCCGCCATCGCGCGGCGGCGCTGGAGCCGCTTGGCCAGCCACATCCAGGTACCGGTGACCGCGAACAGCGTGGTCGCGACGCCGGAGACGAACACCAGCAGCTTCCACACCCAGCCGAGGCCATGGCCGGCATGCAGCGCGTGCTGCCAGGCGGCGATCGATTCGCCGGTGCTGAAGTCGCGCGGGTCGCGCGTCTCGATCACCTGCGACTTCCACGGATCGACGAACACGGTGATGAACGGCGCGCCGTCGGCCGCGCCGCGCACCAGGCCGATGCGCATCGGCTGATCGGGCCGCATCGGCAGGAAGATCGACATCAGGCGCGCATCGGGCGACGACGCCTTGGCCAGCGCCACCGCGGCGTCGACGTCCATCGGCCGCTGGCCGCGCATCGGCTCGACCTTCATGGTCTGCGCCGAGGTGCGCAGGTCGCGGCCGCCGAACAGCGCGCGTGTCGCTTCGCCCAGGCTTTGCGGAAAGGCGAGGTAGACGCCGCTGAACGAGACCACGAGGAACACCAGCAGGTTCCAGATGCCGGTCGCGGCGTGCAGGTCGCGCAGCAGCACCACGCCCTTCACGCCGCGGCGGATGCCGAAGGCCGAGCGCCACTGCGTCGGACGGGGCCACCAGATCACCAGCCCGCTGCAGCCCAGGGCCAGCATCGCCACGCCCAGCCAGCCGATCACCGCGCGTCCGTCGCGGCCTGATAGCAGCAGGTTGGCGTGCAGGCGGAAGATCCAGCGCATCGTCGTCGCCATGGGATCCTTGCGCTCGACGATTTCCAGCGACACCGGATCGATGCGCAGCTGCAGGCCGCCGGCACCGGGCGGGCCGCCGCGGCCGCCGGCCTGCAGGCGCACGACGGCAAGGTCGCCGGCCTTCTCGGGTGCGCGGTAGAAGGCGGGGCTCAGTCCCTGCGGCGCCGCCTTGCGCGCGGCGGCGATGATCTCGGCGACCGGCCTGGCCTCGCCGACCGCCGGCGTGCGCGCCGGCGGGGGCACGAAGATCGCCTCGAGCTCGTCGTCGAACACCAGGATCGCGCCGGTGATGCCCAGCAGGCCCAGCGGGATGCACAGCGCGACGCCGATCCACAGATGGATGGTGCGCAGGGTACGGCGCACCGGGAACTTGGACAGGTCGGGCAGGGCCATCACGCGCTCACGCTGACTGGACAAGTTCTGCGATCTATTCGCAATCGCATTTACAGTCAACGCCAGGCATTGTTGCGCGATGTGTCGACCCAGCACCTCGCCCCGAGGAGCGCCCGCGGGGCGCGTCTCGAAGGGTGGGCACCACACGGCATCCGTTGCCCATGCTTCGAGACGGCCGCGACGCGGCCTCCTCGGCATGAGGTGGAAGGTTCCGCGGCCGCCGCCTATTGCTGGAAGTCGTAGAGCGTCGGCACCGTCGCGGTGACGCCGTCCCAGGCGGCGAGCTCCTGCTCCATGTACTGGCCCTGCGCCATCGTCGGGAAGCCGGTGCTCTTCCACTTCGAGCCGCGCGGCACGCTGAACTTCCAGCCGCCGCCGACGTCGCCCTGCTTCTCGATGATGACGTAGCCCAGGATGCGGTCGGCCGGCACCTTGGCGTAGCATTTCTCGCCCGGCCGCCACGGCCCGGCGCCGGCGCCGGGATTGGCGAGCTGCCAGCCCTCGGTGTCGTAGCCGGTGAGGTCGGTGACATCGACCGCCCACAACAGCGCCGGCCCGACATGGTCGCGCAGCGGGAAGGCGGTCGAGCCGAACAGGCTGCGCGCCACGCACACGCCGCTCTCGTTCCACAGATCCTTCTGTTCGATGTTGAGGCGGGCCTTGGTGGTGTCGAGCGCGATCTTGGTGCCGTCGATGTCCTTGCCGTTGCGCATCATCAGCCAGTCGATCGTGACCTGCGGCACCATGCCTTTCTCGAGGATGCGCTTGATGTCGTCGTCGAGCTTGCTCGGGCCCTCGCCGTTCTTGCTGTTGGCCGAGCCCTCGACGCGGAAGCCGACCTTGAGCTTGGTGAAGGGCTGGCCGCCGGCGCCGCGCGTGAAGGTCTTGGCCTCGCCGCCGCGCTCGCGCACCGGATGGACCGAGCTGGGCAATTGCGACGCGCCCAGCAGCTGCACCGCGCCGTCGGGCTCGTACATCTGCTCGGTCTTCCTGTCGTAGACCACGGACAGCGTGCATTCGTCCCAGACGGCGTTCACCGTGCCCATCTGCGCCTTGTCGTCGGCCTCCAGGAAGCTGCGCACGCTCACCGCGCGGGTGTGGCTGCGCGCCAGCGTGTGCTGGTGCTCGCACTGCGCCAGCGCCGTCACCAGCTTCTGGATCATGCGCTCCTGCGGCGGCTTGAAGTCCTTCGACGTCTTGATCAGCTGCATCAGGGCCTTGTCGTAGCGGTACATGGTCTTGTCCATGCTGCCGGCGACGAACAGGTCGATCAGCGGCGAATCCAGCGTCTTGGCCATGACCGGCACCTTGGCGGCCGCGAGCGCCTTCTTGGCGTCGTTCATGGCCTGGCCATAGATCCCCATGTCGAGGGTGAGCGGGTCGGGCGGCAGCGCCAGCTTGGCGATCACGGCGGCGCGCGTCGGCAATTTGTCGCCCTGCGCGAGCGACAGCATCGCCGCGACGGTCTGCTCCAGCGTTGCATTCGGCATGGCACTCTCCCCCAACAGACGGGGAAGACTGTGCGCGAGCCGCAGCGAATCGTCTATCGCGCCTTGTTGCCGTCTCTTGTCGCACCGGAGGCGAGCATCGACTGGATGCGCTCCTCGGCGAAGCCGGCCTCGCGCAGCACCTCGACGCTGTGCTCGCCCAGGCGCGGCTGCAGGCGGCGGATCTCGGCCGGCGTGCGGCTGAACTTGGGCGGGATGCCGGGCACGCGGATCCTGCCCTCGCTGGGGTGATCGAATTCCTGCCAGTAGCCGGTGGCGTTGAGCTGCTCGTCGACCAGCAGGTCCTCGAGCGTGTTGACCGGGCCATGCGGCACGTTGCTGTCCTTGAGCAGCTCGACCCACTCGGCGTTGGTGCGCGTGGCGCAGATCTCGGCCAGCGTCGCGTAGACCACCTCGATGGCGGCGAGCCGCGAGGCCAGCGACTTGAAGCGCGCATCGGCCATGATGTCGTCGCGGCCGATCAGCTGGCAGAACTCGCGCCAGTGCTGGTCGGTGTAGGGCAGCAGGGCGAAGAAGCCGTCCTTGCTCGGGTAGGGGCGGCGCTCCTTGTTGAGCAGGCGGCGGTAGCCGGCGCCCTCGATCGCCGGCATGAAGGTCTCGCCGTAGAGATGCTCGACCATCACGAACGAGACCAGGGTCTCGAACATCGGCACCTCGATCGACTGGCCCTTGCCCGAGCGCTCGCGCTCGTAGAGTGCCGCGAGCACCGCGGAGACCACGCCGTTGGAGCTGGTCTTGTCGGCGACGATGGTCGGCAGGAAGCGCGGCGCGCCGGCGACCACGGTCTGCAGCATGGCGAGACCCGAGCCGGCCTGGATGATGTCGTCATACGCCGCCTTCGGTCCCATCGGCCCGGCGGCGCGATAGCCGTAGGTCGCGAGATAGATCAGGCGCGGGTTGATCTTCTCGAACACCTCGTAGGGCACGCCCAGCCGCGCGGCGGGCTCGGGCCGGTAATTGTGCATCAGCACGTCGGCGTCCTTGGCGAGGTCGAACAGCGCCTGCCGGCCGTCCTGCTTCTTGAGGTCGAGGATGATGCTGCGCTTGTTGCGGTTGCAGCCGAGATAGAACGCCGCCATGTCCGGGTTGCGCCGCGGCCCGAGCTGGCGCGTCGTATCACCCTCCGGCGATTCGATCTTGATCACGTCGGCGCCGAGGTCACCGAGCTGTTGCGCCGCCCACGGCCCGAGCACCACCGACGTGCAATCCAGAATCTTCACACCCGCCAGCGGCCCGGCCATTCGACGTTCCTCCTGATTCATTGGGAGCGCCGGCGTCCCGCCGGCTCATCGCCTTGCAGACCATTGACCAGCACGCGGTCGAGAGCAAGAGCATGGCCGCTCTGCGCGATCGCATGTAAGAACGGCCGATGACGCCCATCGCCCGAGCCCGGCAACGCTTCGAGCGGCTGAAGCCCGAACAGTGCGCCGATCTGATGGCGCATCTGTGCATCGGGCTGACTGGCGGCGCGCGCGAGGCCCTGGCGAGTGCGGAGCCCGACGTCACCGGTGCCCGTGCCTTCATCGACCTGCTGCAGGAGGCGCAAAAGGTCCTGCCTCCGCCTTGGATGACGGGCTCCCAGGGTTTGAGCGACGCCGGTGTGGAGTCCGTCGGCACGTTGTTCATGTTGGCAGAGGCCTTGAAGATCGCGCCGCGCTTCGAAGCGATGTGGAACGAGGCCTGGACCTTGGCCCGCAGCAGTGCGCTGGGGCCGGGCGCCAACAGCAACGGCCCCGCACTGGCCGGTATCACCGATCGGGCGAAGGCGCAGATCGCGGCTTGCCGGAGCAGGTGGCCGATACCCGCGGGCGCATCGGGTATCCCGCTGATCTGCATCGACCACGGTCCGAATTTCGCGGGCATGTTCCACGACCGCGAGGAGGTCGAGGACGATATCGCGGCGACGGATGGGATCGAACTCGTCCTGACTTTGGAGAACGACGACGAACCACCACGCGGCAGGACCATTGGACTTCGACGGTGAGCGGTTCATCCTGGTTTGATCAGGCGACTTGGTGATCGCCGCGCGGCAGCGATAGCCATGAGACGTGGCTGCAGCTCAGCAGTCGACGACCGCTCAGGCGGCGGCTTCTGGTGGCGGTTCGGGCTGAGGCACCGCGGGCCCCGGCAACGCCCGACCAACGTCGCGCAGGGCTACATAGATCGCGGGAATCACCAGCACGGTGAGCAAGGTCGACGACGCAAGCCCGAACAGCAGCGAGAGGGCGAGGCCCTGGA
>CAYNOF010000268.1:0-3812 GCA_964398335.1 uncultured Rhizobiaceae bacterium | reverse complement strand
CCCGCATCGGCCGGCCTGATCTTCGCAGAATGAACGCTTTGCAGGGTAGGTTTGAACTCAACGGGAGAGGCAAATGACGGACCGTCTCAAGCTCCACCGCCGCGCCGTGCTGGGCGGCGCGGCCGCGCTCGCCAGCGGATTGGCGATGCCGGCCATCGCGCAGGACAACAAGCGCATCGTCGTCGGCACCTGGGGCGGCGACTATTCGCGGCTGCTGGCCAAGAACATCGAGACGCCGCTGCTGGCGCCCAAGGGCTGGGACGTGGTCAAGGACGAGGCCAACGATCCGCCGCGCCGCGCCAAGGTGCTGGCCGAGAAGTCGCTGCGCCGCGGCACCTCGGACATCCAGGGTGTCTCGGCCGCCAACATGTACGAGATGAACGAGCAGGGCACGCTCGAGCAGATCGACTACTCGAAGATCGCCAACGCCAAGAACCTCATCCCGGCGATGAAGTATCCGTACGGCATCGGCCACATCTATTCGGGCAAGGTCGGCCTGTACAATCCCAAGCTGATGCCCACGCCGCCGACCAGCTTCGCCGACATCCTCAATCCCAAGAACGCCGACAAGCTCGGCATCATCGACATCCAGTACCAGTACACCATGCTCGCCGCGAGCCTGGCCGCCGGCGGCAAGATCGGCGATTTCGAGCCGGGCAAGCCGCTGCTGGTGGCCTGCAAGAAGGCCGGCGCGCGCATCTATCCCAGCAACGAGGCCTTCGCCCAGGCGCTGAAGACCGAGGAGATTTCCTGCGGCGTGATGTGGAAGGCGCGCGCCGTGCAGTGGCAGAACGCCGGCATCAACGTGCAGACCATCGCGCCCAAGGAAGGCGTGCCGATGTACGTCTCCGGCTTCGTCATGCCCAAGAACGCGCCCAACAAGCCCGGCGCCTACGCCTATCTCGACGCCATGCTCGAGGCCTCGGCGCAGGAGGGCTTCGCCAAGGACATGGGCTACAACCCGACCGTGACCAACGCCAAGATCGACCCTGAACTGCGCAAGCGCATCGGCTTCACCGACGAGGAGCAGCAGCGCCTGGTCGACCTCGACTACGGCTACATGGCCAAGAACGACTCCGCCTTCAAGGAATGGTGGGACAAGTCGTTCAAGGGCTGATCGTCAGCGGATGACCGACACGGCCACGGCGATCGCCGCCGCCCCCGTCGCCGAGAGGCGGCGGGGCGAGGCCTGGACGGCGGCGACCCTGGTGTCGCCGGCGGCGGTCTTCGTCGCGCTCTGCCTGCTCGGCCCGCTGGTCATCCTGTTCCGCTACAGCCTCAACGACTTCGTCGCCAGCAAGAAGATGATGGTCGAGGCGGTGACCATCGCGAACTACGTCAAGTTCTTCACCGACCCCTACTACACCTCGATCCTCGGCACGACCTTGCGCGTGGCGGTGATCGTGACGGCGGCCTGCCTGGTGCTGGGCTTTCCGCTCGCCTATGTCGTGGCGCGCACGCAGAGCAGGTTCAAGAACCTGCTGATCATCGCGATCGTCTTGCCGCTGTTCGTCGGCAACTCGGTGCGCGCGGCGGGCTGGATGGTGGTGTTCGGCAACAAGGGCTTCGTCAACGCCACCTTGATGGGCCTGGGCATCATCGGCAAGCCGATCGAGATCATGTTCAGCGAGACGGCGGTGATCATCGGCATCATCGCCGTGAACCTGCCGTTCATGGTGCTGAGCCTGCAGAGCGTCATCGAGGGCATCGACCGCTCGGTCGAGGAGGCCGCCTTCAGCCTCGGCGCCGCGCCGGGCACGATGTTCCGCCGCGTGCTGTGGCCGCTGGCGCTGCCCGGCATCCTCGCCGGCACCATCCTGACCTTCATCCTGGCGATGAACGCCTACGCCACGCCGTTCCTGCTCGGTGGCCCGCTGTTCAAGATGATGGCGCCGCTGGTCTACAACCAGTTCACCCAGCAGACCAACTGGCCGTTCGGCGGCGCCATCGCCTTCGTGCTGATGACGGTCACCCTGCTGCTGACCATGGCCGCGAACCTCGTCGTGCAGCGCCGCTACCGCCGCTGAACCTCAGCCGCCGAACGCTTCGCTCAATCCCGCGAGCGCGTTGAGCGCCGGCGCGAAGCCGCTGATCGGCGCGGTCTGGATCACCGCCTCGATCACCTCGGTGCGGCTGAGCCCCATGTTCATCGCCGAGACACCGAACTTCCGGACCTGCCCGTCGAGCTTCGCCGCCGTGAAGCCCGCCACCGCGACGAGCGCCCGCTGGCGCAGATCGAGTCCCGGCCGGAACCAGATCTCGCCATAGCCATACTGGATCGCCAGCGGATAGAGCGCGCCGGTCACCACGTTGCCCGGTGCGGCGTAGCCCTGCGTGGCGCGATCGCCGTGCAGCGTGCGCATCAGCTCGGCGCCGCGTTCGCTCAACGCCTCCAGCGAATCCCCGCGCGGCATCTCCTCCGGCATGGCCAGACCGCGCTCGGCGAACACCGCTTCAGCCGCCTCGATCGCCTCCTCCGATGCGGCGTAGCCGGCATATATGCCGACCTGGATGAAGACCTCGAGGATCGATCGCGCCGACAGGCCGAGGTCGAGCGCGGCGCCGACATGGCGGCGCAGGCTCGACAGCCGCTGCACCGCGCCCAGCGCCGCCAGCGCGCAGATCATGCGATCCTCGAGCGCGAGGCCCGGCCGGCTCCACAGGGCGCCGAAGGTCGCCTCCGTGTTCACGGTGCGCATGAAGGCCGGCGCGCCATCGTCGTCGCCGAACAGCCGCCGGCGCATCGCCTCGCCTTGCCGTCGCAGGGATTCGCGCGTGGTCACAACAGCACCGCCTTCCGTCACGGAATGGGATCAGTGTGGGCCACGGATGGCATTGTCGTCCAGCGACGGCAGGCCTAGGCTCGCCGCACAAACACAACGCGGAGGGAATGCGATGGGCTGGAGCATCACGCCGCTGTCGCCGCATACCGGCGCGGAAATCCGCGGCATCGACCTGAAGCGGGGCATCGACGACGCGACACGGGCGCGATTGAACGACGCCTTCGTCGAGCACTCGGTCCTGGTGATCCGCGACCAGGACCTCTCGCCCCCACAGATGCTCGACGCCGTGCGCCTGTTCGGCGAAGTGTTCGAGCAGCACAACACCAAGTTCTCGCTGCCGGACTGCCCGCTGGTCCACTATATCTCCAACAAGGACTTCTTCCCCGACGGCCGCCGCTACATCCCCGGCGAGGGCTACCACACCGACCACTCGAACGCCCTCCAGCCGCCCAAGGCGACGGTGCTGCACGCCATCGAGCTGCCGGATGCCGGCGGCGACACGCAATTCGTCAACATGCACCGCGCCTACGAGACGCTGCCCGACGCCATCAGGTCCCGCATCGACGGCCTGAAGGCCGTGCACGTCTACCAGAGCCGCCACAGCGCGCGGAAGCTGATGGACCTCACTGCATCCCGCCGCGAGGAGGTACCCGACGCGGTGATCCACCCCATCGTGCGCACCCATCCCGAGAGCGGCCGCAAATCCATCTACATCAACCCGCTCCGCATCGACGCCATCGTCGACATGGACGAGCCCGAGGCACTCGCCCTGCTCGACGAGCTGCTGGCGCACGCGACACAGCTCAGCCACGAGTATCGCCACACATGGCGGCGCGGCGATCTCGTCATCTGGGACAATCGCTGCCTGCTGCACAAGGCGAACGGCGACTACGACATGGACCAGACGCGCTACCTCTACCGCGTCATGCTGCGCGGCGACGCGCCGGTCTGAGCGATCAAGCGTCTTTGGGAGCGCCGGCGTCCCGCCGGCTCATGGTGGCGGCGCAATGCGCCGCCTGCCGGCGGGAC
>CAYNOF010000267.1:0-2766 GCA_964398335.1 uncultured Rhizobiaceae bacterium | reverse complement strand
GCCATCGGCCGACGACGCCCCGGCGCGGGTGCCCGCCGGCGGACATCTCGCCCCGTGGAACGCCGATCTCGGCCAGCGCATCGACCGCATCGACACGGCAGGCGTGCGCGCCCGCCTGCCGCGCTCGGCGCGCATCCAGCGGCCCGGCGGCGTGGTGATGGGCCAGGCGCTGATGGCCGCCGCCGACACCCTGCTGGTGCTGGCCTTCAGCGAGGCCCTGGGCCGCAAGCCCAGCATGGCCACAGTCTCATTGACCACCAACTTCATGCGCGCCGCGGTCGATTGCGACGTGATCGCCGAGGCCCGGCCGCTGAAGCTCGGCCGCTCGACGGTGTTCGGCGAAGTGGTGTTCTATGCCGACGGCGACGCCCAGCCCGTCGGGCAGGCGACGGCCGTCTTTGCCGTGCTGCCCGACGATGCCGCGGCGAAGTTCACCAAGGTGGGCACGCCGATCGGCGGCTAGACGCCCAGATCGCCGCCCGCCGCCGACGCCGTCGTGCCGTGCTTGCGGAAGGCCTTGATGACATTGCGGCCGACCTTCCACTTGTGCACCTCGTCCGGCCCGTCGACCAGGCGCTGCGAGCGGATCTGCGTGTACCAGCGCGCCAGGATGGTGTCCTGGCTGTAGCCCAGCGCGCCGTGCAGCTGGATCGCGGTGTCGACCACCTTGTGCACCATGTGCGCCAGAAAGACCTTGGCGATCGAGTTCTCCTGCGTCAGGTCCATGCCCTTTTCCGCCTTGTAGGCGATGTGCAGCAGCATCAGGCGCGCGATGTAGAGCTCGCTGGCGCAGTCGGCGAGCATGAACTGCACCGCCTGGCGGTCGGCCAGCAAGGTGCCGAAGGTCGAGCGCTCGGTGACCCGTTTGGTCGCCATGTCGAGTGCGCGTTGTGCCTTGGCGATGTTGTGCATGCCGTGGCGCAGGCGGCCATAGGCGAGGCGATGCTGGCCCATGTTGAAGCCGTTGCCTTCGCCGCCCAGCAGATCCTCGGCCGGAACCTTGAGGTCCTTGATCTCGATCTCGGAGTGGCCGCCGGCGACCTTGTCGTGATGCGGACCTTCCAGCGCCATGTTGGCGATGTTGCGCTTGATCCTGTAGCCGGGATTGGGCAGCTCGACGAGGAACGCCGAGTGCTGCTTGTGGCGCGGCGCATCGGGATCGGTGCGCGCGATCACCAGGGCGATGTCGGCAACGCTGGCCGATGAGGAGAACCACTTCTCGCCATTGAGGATGTAGTTGGCGTTGCCGTCCTTCACCGCGGTGGTCTGCATGCCGGTGGCGTCGGCGCCCGCCGCCTTCTCGGTCATCGAGAAGCACACGCGCTTCTCGCCGTTGAGGATCGGCTTGAGAAACTTCTCCTTCTGATGCTCGGTGCCGTAGGCCAGCAGGGTCATCATCGAGGCGTCGTCGGGCCCCTGCGTGTTCATCGACAGCGCGCCCAGGACGCTCTCGCCCAGCTCCATCTGCACCAGCGCATTGGCCAGCGGGCCCAGGCCCATGCCGCCGTATTCCTTGGGGATGAACGGGCACCACAGGCCCTGGGCGCGCGCCTTCTTGCGCAGCGGCTCCAGCACCTCCTTCAGCGGCTTGTGCTCGAGCTCCTTCTCGGCGGGGATGCACTCGTCATGAACCCACTGGCGCACGCGCTCGCGGACGGCCTTGGCCTCGGCCGGGATCTCGAAATCGATCGACATGTCGTTCCCTCTCTTCTGAACGCCGGACTATGGCACGAAAGATCCGGCCATTCCCGGCTGCGAAGATTCCACTAGCTGGTTGACCAGCTAGTTTATAAGCTTGCCGCAAAACGAGGCGCCCGAGGGGTCGTGCGCCCGGACGGAGGAAACGACATGAGCAAGCAGGGTGTGGGACGCCGCCGTCTCCTGGCGGGCGCGGCAAGTGGGACGATAGCTGCGATTGCCGCCGGCGGAAGGCTCGGCGCACAAGCCGCCTATCCGACGAAGACCGTGCGCATCGTCGTGCCGTTTCCGGCCGGCGGTGCCACGGATATCCTCGCCCGCCTGATCGGCCAGAAGCTGGCCGACGCGTTGGGCGGCACCTTCATCGTCGACAACAAGCCGGGTGCCGGCGGCAATATCGGCGCGGCCGTGGTCGCCAAGTCCGCGCCGGACGGATACACGCTGCTGATGGGCTCGCCGGGCACGCACGCCGTCAACGCGCATCTCTACGAGAATCCGGGTTACGACGGCATCAAGGACTTCGACCCGATCTCCCTGGTCGTCAAGGCGCCCAACCTGATGGTCGTCCATCCCAGCTTCCCGGCGAGCACGCTGGCCGAGTTCATCGAGTACGCCCGGAAGAACCCCGGCGTGAACTACGGGCACACGAGCAACGGCGGCACCAAGCATCTGGCCGGCGAACTGCTGAAGTTGAAGGCCGGCATCGACATCGCCGCCGTCGCCTACAAGGGCAGCGCACCGATGATGACGGATCTCATCGCCGGTCATCTGAAGGTCGCCTTCGACGATCTCATCACCTCGCTGCAGCACGTCAACAACAAGTCGATCCGCGCGCTCGCGATCACCGGCCAGAGCCGGTGGCCGAGCGTGCCCGACGTGCCGCGCGTCTCGGAGCTGGGTGGAGCCTTCGCGGACTACGACGTGACGGCATGGTACGGCCTGCTGGCGCCCGCCGGCACGCCCGCGCCGATCATCGAGAAGCTGCACGGTGTCGTGTCGGGGGCGCTGAAAGAAAAGGCATTGCGCGACGACCTGTTCGCCAAGGGAGTCGAGCCGATCGGCTCCTCG
>CAYNOF010000266.1:0-2190 GCA_964398335.1 uncultured Rhizobiaceae bacterium | reverse complement strand
GGTGCCCGAGGACATCGCCGATGCCGAGATCGAGCGCCTGACCAGGCTCGGCGTGCGCGGCGCGCGCTTCTTCCCGACCGATCGCGGCGGCTCGGCGCCGACCTTGTCCGAGGCGCTGTCGGCGAAGGTCCACGCCCATGGCTGGCACCTGCAGTTCTTCCCGCACGGCGGCGACATCACCGAGCTGGCGCCGCGCCTGCTGGCGCAGCCCAACGTCATCGTGCTCGACCACTTCGCCAGCGTGAAGGCCGAGCTTGGCCTCGATCAGCCGGGCTTCAAGACGCTGCTGGCGATGCTCGACACCGGCCGCGTCTGGATCAAGCTCTCCGGCCCGATGCGCTGCGCCCAGGGCGACTGGCCCTACGCCGCCGTCACGCCGATTGCCCGCGCGCTGGTCAGGCACGCGCCTGAGCGACTGGTCTGGGGCACGGACTGGCCGCACGTGAACCTCGAGGGCCGCGGCATGCCCAACGACGGCGACCTCGTCGACCTGATCCCGGAATGGATCACCGACGAGGCCGATCGGCGGCGCATCCTGGTCGACAATCCCCGCGCGCTCTACGGCTTCCCGTCCGTGGCATAGTCGCGTTCGCAAAATCATGGAGGAAACGCACATGGCCGAGACTGAGATGGTGAATGTGCCGGCGGCGACGGTGCGGGCGCAGTGCGAGGCGATCCTGCGGGCCTGGGGCATGTCGGACGAGCACGTGAAGATGACCGCCGACGTGCTGCTGGAAACAGACCTGCGCGGTATCGAATCGCATGGGCTGTCGATGCTGCCGATCTACAACGACATGCGCGGCAAGAAGATCAACATGACGCCCGATATCCGCGTCGTGAAGGAGACGCCTGTCTCGGCGCTGATCGATGCCGACAACGGCATCGGCCATATCGCCTCGACCATCGGCATGGGCATGGCGATCGCCAAGGCCAAGGCGATGGGGCTGGCGGTGGTCTGCGTACGGCGCTCGGCGCATTTCGGCGCGGCGGGCTGCTACAGCGACATGGCGGCGCGCGCCGGCATGATCGGCATCGTCACCACCTCGGCGCGCGGCATCACCATGGTGCCGACGCACGGCACGGTGCCGGTGTTCGGCACCAACCCGATCTCGGTGGCAGCGCCGGCCGGCAAGCACCAGCCGTTCAACCTCGACATGGCGACGACGCCGGTCGCGGTCAACAAGCTCAAGGTCTACTGGCTGAAGGGCAAGGAGATCCCCGAGGGCTGGGCCTACAACGAGCAGGGCGGCTCGGAGCGTAACGCCGAGCGCGCCTTCAAGACCAAGCGCATGGCGCCGCTGGGCGGCACGCGCGAGAGCGGCGGGCACAAGGGCTATGGCCTGGCGATGGTGGTGAACATCCTCTCGCAGACGCTCGCCGGCACGACCTTCCAGCCGCTGCGCGTGAAGCGCGAGGGCACCGACACGCCGGACAACATTGGCCACTTCTTCCTGGTGATCGATCCCAAGCTGTTCCGCGAGGAAGGCGAATTCGAATCCGATCTCGACGAGATGATGGATTTCCTGCGCGGCCAGGTGCCGTCCGATCCGGCGCAGCCGGTGCTGGTGCCGGGCGATCCCGAGTATGCTGAGAAGGCGAACCGGCTGCGCAACGGCATCCCGGTGCCGCGCATGCTGGCCGACCAGATCCGCGACGTCTGCCGCAAGAGCAACGCGGCGTATCTGCTGGAAGGCTAGCCGACGGTGACGCCGGAGAAGTCGACGTACCAGCTCTTGGGATGCACGTAGCCCTTCACCTTGCCGGAGATGGCGTTGGGCCACACGTCGTGCACGACCCAGACGAACACCGCCTCGTCGACCATGCGGGTGTTGATGCGCGCCAGCACCTTGTCGAGCGCGGCCGGATCGGCGGTGCGGCGCGCCTCGTTGGCCAATGCGTCGAGCTCGGGATCGTTGATGTAGCCCCAGTTCGATCCCTTGGGCGGTGTCTGCTGGCTGTCGACGAAACGCATGAAGGCGTTGTGCGGGTCCATCGTGTTCCAGCTCACGTTGATCGCGGCGAGTGTGCTCCCCTCGGGCGACTTCGCGCCCTGGCGCATCAGGTTCAACAGCGCGTTCCAGTCCATGACCTGGAACTCGAGGTCGACGCCGATTTCGGCGAATTGCTGCTGGATCAGCTCGTTCATGATCAGCGGGTACATCTGGCCCGAGCCGGCGGTCGAGATCGCCA
>CAYNOF010000265.1:0-1277 GCA_964398335.1 uncultured Rhizobiaceae bacterium | reverse complement strand
ACGCCGTCACCAACCTGGCGGCCGTGGTCGGCGAGACCATGGGCAAGGTCGGGCTCGAGGCCAAGGACATTGACTGGCTGATCCCGCACCAGGCCAACAAGCGCATCATCGACGGCACCGGCCGCAAGCTCGGCCTGCCGGCCGACAAGGTCGTGGTCACTGTCGATCACCACGCCAACACCTCGGCCGCCTCGATTCCGCTCGCCCTCGAGGCCGCCGTCTCCGACGGCCGGGTGAAGCGCGGTGACCTCCTGCTGCTCGAAGCCATGGGCGGCGGCTTGACCTGGGGCGCCAGCCTGGTTCGCTGGTAGGCTGAAGAGCCGCCGCGAAGTAAAGTTCCCATTGTGGAAAAGGTGATTCATCCTACGCATTAAGTGCAGGATTCTGACGCGCGCCAATGCATATATTTCAGGTTAATGGCAATTTCTAACTGCCGGTTTTAACAGCATTTATTGTCATGCCATTTGCATCTTTCACCTGACACTTCAGCTGAATCTCGCCCCTAATCCCGCCGTAATTTCAATGCTTAAGGTCTCTTTGTAATGTTGACCGCGAGCCCTTCTTACACTATGGTTTAAGAGGGGAAGGGGAATGCTGGATGGATCAACGGACGATCACCCGCGCTGATCTCAGCGAGTCGGTGTTCCAGGAAGTGGGGCTGTCCCGTAACGAATCTGCCGATCTGGTCGAGGTCATCCTCGGTGAGATCGCGGATGCGCTCGCCCGTGGCGAGACGGTGAAGATCTCATCTTTCGGGAGCTTCTCGGTTCGCGACAAGGGACAGCGGGTCGGCCGTAATCCGAAAACCGGACAGGAAGTACCAATCCTGCCGCGGCGTGTCCTCGTCTTCCGCGCGTCTAACGTGCTCAAAGCACGCATCAATAATGTACCGATAAGCAGTGATGATGTGGAAGGTGAATGATGGTTATTGTCAGCGCTCAGGGGATGGAGCGCCGCGTCGAGAAGTCGGCGCTTGCGTTCCGAACGATTAGCGAAGTCGCAACTGAACTCGACGTGCCGCAGCACGTCCTGCGTTTCTGGGAGAGCAAGTTCAGCCAGGTCCGCCCGCTCAAGCGCGGTGGCGGCCGGCGGTACTATCGCCCGGAGGACGTCGATCTGCTGCGTCGCATCCGCTCGCTGCTGTACGACGACGGCTACACCATCAAGGGCGTGCAGCGCCTCTTGAAGGAAGGCCGTGGCCGTCTGGCGGGTCGCGACGCCGGCGAGGGCGAGACCGCCCGGATCCTGCCGGTCGAGGCCGAGGTGCGCACCATGCC
>CAYNOF010000264.1:0-1154 GCA_964398335.1 uncultured Rhizobiaceae bacterium | reverse complement strand
AGCCGCGCCAGCTCGGGCGGCAGCAGCAGCACCTGCTCGCCGCGCTCGGGCTTGCGCACCGCGCCGGTGGCGATCGCGCCCGCGCGCATGATCTGCGGCACCGAGGCCAGCGCCGTTTCCGGCGTATCGCCGGGATGGCCGATCAGCACTTCCATGGTGCCGGAGACCCCCATGACCGTGACGGCATCGGCGCCGGCGGGAATGCCGTGGTGCGTGGCGAAGGACGGAAAGGCGGCGTTGGCCGCTTCGTCCTCGGAATCCGCTTCGGCGAAGCAGAAGGTGTACTTGCCGGGCTGGCCCATGGTCGCCATGTCGCCGATCAGCGGCCGCGCGCCGCCGATGTTGCGCAGCACCAGCGCGACGGCGCGGCCGATGCAGGCGTTGGCGCGGTTGCCCGAGCCCAGCATGTTGGTGCCGGCATTCATGTCCAGCGCCTGCGCCACCGGGCCGTGCACCATGGTCACGACGCAGGCCGTGCCCGTCGTGGTGAGAATGCCCAGCAGGTTGAAATCGGGCGTCAGGCACGCCGCCGCCGCGGTCATCACCAGCGGCAGCTCGGCCGGCCGGCAGCCCGCCAGCACGCATTGATAGGCCACCGCCGCGGGCGTGAGATCGCCGAACAAGGGCGGCATCGGGCCGTAGGAGCTGTCGGGGGCGCCGACGCCCTTGATCATCGCCTCGAGGCGGCGGCGCGTCGGCGGCACCATGGGCAGCCCGTCGGCCTGCTCGGCCTCGGCGAGCGCAGCCTGCACGTCCTCGAAGACGGCGCCGTCGTCGAAGACCGGCAGGTTACCCCACTCCATGATCAGATCGGCGGCGCGACGCGCACCGAGCTGACGGTGGTGCCACCGAAGGACGGGATGAAGGCCGAATGCTTGCCCGGGCCGCCGGCGACCAGGATGTGGATGTCCTGCGGCGTCGGCCCGATATAGTAGTAGTCGCCTTGTCGCGGGCGATTGGCGTTGGCGTATTCCCGCCGGTTTTCCGGCGACACCCGATCGACATGCACCTTGGACCGCTCATGCAGCGCGGCCTGCATGCTCTCGATGGTGTAGCCATCGCGTGCCAGGGTCGCGGCGTGCTCCGGTCCGACCACCACGAAATACGGCCCCTTGCCGTAGATCGTGTTGGCGCCGACCTGGCCGATCGTGCCG
>CAYNOF010000263.1:0-16387 GCA_964398335.1 uncultured Rhizobiaceae bacterium | reverse complement strand
CAAGCTGCGTGATCCCAAGGTATCGCGCTGGTCGCACCTCCAGGCCGCCGTCGAGCGCTTCGAGATCGTCGACGAGCATCATTTCCGCATCCATTTCAAGGAAGCCGACGGCAACTACATCGCCAACTTCCTGCAGCTCTGGGCGATCCCGAAGGCCTATTACGAGCGCGTCGGCGAGGCCGAGTTCGGCAAGGCGCCGGTCGGCACCGGGCCGTGGAAATTCGTCTCGCGCACGGTGAAGGACGAGATCCGCTTCGAGGCCTTCGCCGACTACTGGAACCAGGAGCACCGGCCCAAGGCGGACAAGCTGGTGATCAAGGTGATCCCCGAGGACCTCACCCGCGTGGCGGCGTTCAAGACCGGCGCCATCGACTTCCTCGACGCCGTGCCGCTGTCGATGGTCGAGGAATTCAAGAAGATGCCCGGCGTGAAGACCATGACGGTGGTCACCGGCAATAACCTGTTCCTGAACCTCAACACGCAGCAGGAGAAGTCGCCGTTCCGCGACGTGCGCGTGCGCCAGGCGGCGGCGCATGCCATCGACGTCGACGCGATCATCAAGAGCGTGCTGTTCGGCCAGGGCGAGCGCTACGAGCAGGTCGGCAAGGGCGGCGTCGGCTACGATCCCGACCTGAAGCCCTATCCCTACGATCCGAAGAAGGCGCGCGATCTGCTGCGCCAGGCCGGCTTCCCCAACGGCTTCGAGATCCCCTGCTACAACCTCACCACGCCGCGCGAGCCCAACGTGAAGGAGGTGGGCGAGGCGATGTTCGCCTACCTCACCGCCGTCGGCATCCGCTGCAAGGTGCAGGGCCTGGAGTACGGCGCCTGGATCAACCTCGCGCGCATGGGCCGCAACGCGCCGCCGGAGATGGACGGCATCTTCAGCCACATGTGGAGCCAGAACCTGCCGGGCGATCCCGGCACCGCGTGGGCCGGGCACCTGCATACGTTCATCCCCGGCCAGGGCTGGGGCAGCTACTCCACCACCTCGGACCCCGAGGCCGACAAGATGGTCGAGGAATTGAAGACCACGATGGATCCCGAGAAGCGCAACGCGCTGGCCAAGAAGATCGCGCGCTACAAGCACGACAAGGTGCTGGGCGGCATCCCGACCTACCGGCCGATGGTCACGCTCGCCTGGCGGGCGGACAAGCTCGACTTCACCGGCTGGCCGTATCCCGGCTACTGGCGCGGCTTCCAGGAAGTGACGGTGAAGAAGTGAGGGGCCGGGCCGCGAGGCGCTGACGATGGGCAGCTACTTCCTCCGCCGTGTGCTGCAGGGGCTGATCAGCATCGTCGGCGCCAGCATCGTGATCTTCTTCATCTCGAGGCTGAGCGGCGATCCGATCGTGCTGCTGCTGCCCAGCGAAGCGCCGCCGGCGGTGATCGAGCAGACGCGCATCGAGATGGGGCTCAACGAGCCGGTGTGGAAGCAGTACCTGATCTTCGCCGGCAAGGCGCTGACCGGCGATTTCGGCAAGTCCTATCGCTGGCAGGCACCGGCGCTCGATCTCGTGCTCGATCGTCTGCCCGCGACCATCGGTCTGGCACTGGCGGCGCTCGCCTTCTCGATCCTGCTGGCGGTGCCGTTCGGCGTGCTGTCGGCGGTGTACCGAGGATCGTGGATCGACACCCTGGGCAAAGGCTTCGCCATGCTCGGCCAGGCGATGCCGAACTTCTGGGTCGGCCTGCTGCTGATCCTGGTCTTCGCCATCCACTTCGACATCTTGCCGGCCTACGGCACCGGCACGCCGGCGCACATCATCATGCCGGCGATCGCGCTGGGCTGGTATCCGGTGGCGGCGCAGACGCGCATCGTGCGTTCGGCGATGCTCGATGTGCTCGACACCGACTACATCCGCATGGGTCGCGCCGTGGGCGCGAGCGAGAGCGTGCTGGTATGGAAGTACGCGCTGCGCAACGCGGCGATCCCGCTGGTCACCATCCTCGGCGTGTACTTCGCGGCCATGCTGGGCGGCGCCTTCGTGGTCGAAACGGTGTTCGCCTGGCCGGGCGTCGGCCGCACCGTTGTCGAGGCCGTGTTCTCGCGCGACTTCCCGGTGGTGCAGGTCGGCGTGCTGCTGACCTCGATCCTGTTCGTGACCTCGAACCTGCTGGTCGACCTGTCCTACGGCTTCATCGATCCGCGCATCCGCTATGACCGCTGACGCGACCCTCGCTCCAACGTTGCCGCCGCGCGGCCTGCTCTCGCGCCTGCGCGGCCGCGGGTTGCCGTGGGTGTCGATGCTCATCCTCGCGCTGGTGGTGGTCGCCGCGATCTTCGGCGAGAGCATCGCGCCGCACGATCCCAACGCGCTCAATCTCGGCGTCGCCTTCCGTCCGCCGGTCTGGGCCGCGAAGGGTGAATGGGCCTATCCGCTGGGCACCGACAATCTCGGCCGCGATATCCTGAGCCGCATCATCACCGGGGCGCGCGTCTCGCTGGTCTCGGCGCTCTACGCCATCGTCTTCGCCGGCAGCATCGGCGGGCTGATCGGCATGGTCTCGGGCTATTTCGGCGGCATCGTCGACGCCATCGTCATGCGCCTGGTCGACATCCAGATGTCGATTCCCGCGCTGGCGCTCGCGCTGGTGATCGCCGCGGTGTTCGGCGCCGACTTCGACACGGTGATCATCGTGATCATCGTCACCTACTGGACCTGGTACGCGCGCATCGTGCGCGGCGAGATCCTGTCGCTGAAGGAACGCGACTACGTCGCGCTGGCCAAGGTCGCGGGCTGCGGCACGCTCATCATCTTCTTCCGCCACCTGCTGCCCAACATCATGAATACCCTGCTGGTACTGGCCACCCTGCAGGTCGGCCAGGTGATCATCTTCGAGGCATCGCTGAGCTTCCTCGGGCTGGGCATCCAGGCGCCCGACGTGTCCTGGGGCCTGATGCTGGCCGACGCGCGCGGCTACATCACCAACGCGTGGTGGGCGATCACCATGCCCGGCATCGCCATCATGGTCACCTGTCTGTCGGCCAACATGATCGGCGACTGGCTGCGCGACACCTTCGACCCCAAGCGGCGGCAGCTCTGATGGCGTCCACCGGCCAGGCGCTGCTGCGCGTCGAGAACCTGCGCACGCATCTCTTCCTCAAGCGCGGCGTGCTGAAGGCCGTCGACGGCGTCAGCCTGCACGTCGACGAGGGCGAGACGCTCGGCCTCGTGGGCGAGTCGGGCTCCGGCAAGAGCATGACCAGCCTGTCGATCATGCGCCTGCTGCCCAAGCACAGCGGCCGTATCGTCGACGGCCATGTCTGGCTCGACGGCACCGATCTCACGACCCTGCCCGAGGACGAGATGGCGCGCGAGTGGCGCGGCCGGCGCGTCTCGATGGTGTCGCAGGATCCGATGACGTCGCTCAACCCGGTGTTCACGGTGGGCGACCAGGTCGGCGCGCCGTTCCGCTATCACAAGCTCGCCCGCGGCAGGCAGGCCGTGCGCGATGCGGTGGTGAAGGTGCTTGGCCGCGTGCGCATCCCTTCGCCGGAGAAGCGGCTCGACAACTACCCGCACCAGTTCAGCGGCGGCATGCGCCAGCGCGTGGTCGCGGCCATGGCGATCGCCTGCTCACCGCGCCTGCTGATCGCCGACGAGCCCACCAGCAACCTCGACGTCACCATCCAGGTGCAGATGATCGAGCTGTTCCGCGAGCTGCAGCGCGACAGCGGGCTGGGCATCATCCTGATCACCCATGATCTGGGCGTCGCCGCCTCGATCTGCGATCGCGTCGCCGTCATGTATGCCGGCCGTATCGTCGAGGTCGGCGACGTGCGCACCATGTACCGCGCGGCGGCGCATCCCTACACGCAGGCGCTGCTGAACTCGATCCCGCATCTGGGCCAGCGGCGCCGCCGGCTCTACGCCATCGGTGGCCAGCCTCCCAGTCTGATCGACCCGCCCGTGGGCTGCCGCTTCGCCCCGCGCTGCGCGCGCCGCACCGCGAAGTGCGACGCCGAATATCCGCCCGAGGTCGAGCTCGCGCCCGGCCACGTCACCGCGTGCTGGCATCCCGGTCCGGGGGGCTCGGCATGAGCCTGCTCGAGGTGCGTGACCTGAAGAAGCATTTCCGCGTCGGCGGCGGGCTGCTGAGCGCCGGCGGCACGGTGAAGGCAGTCGACGGCGTGAGCTTCACGGTGGGCGAGGGCGAGACTTTCGCGCTGGTCGGTGAGTCCGGTTGCGGCAAGACCACCATCGCCAAGCTGGTGCTGATGCTCGAGCGCCCGACATCGGGCGCGATCCTGTTCGACGGCGAGGACCTCGCGGCCCTCGGCAGCGCCGGCGTGAAGGCCTATCGCCGCCAGGTGCAGACGGTGTTCCAGGACCCGTACGCCTCGCTCAATCCGCGCCTGCGCGTGCGCACCATCATCGCCGAGCCGATCCTGGCGCATGAGCGGCCCGAACGCGCGGCGCTGCGCAGGCGGATCGAGGAAGTGCTCGACGTCGTCGGCCTGCCGAAGACCGCAGCCGATCTCTTCCCCCACGAGTTCAGCGGCGGCCAGCGCCAGCGTGTCGCCATCGCCCGCGCACTGGCGCTCAATCCACGCTGCATCGTGCTCGACGAGCCGATCTCGGCGCTCGACGTGTCGATCCGCGCGCAGATCCTCAATCTGCTCGCCGACATCCAGGAGCGCTTCCGGCTGACCTACCTGATCATCGCGCACGACCTGGCGCTGGTGGAGCATTTCAGCACGCGCGTCGGCGTGATGTACCTCGGCAACATGGTCGAGGCCGGGCCGACCAGCGAGGTCTTCGCCCATCCGCGCCATCCCTACACGCAGGCGCTGCTCGCCTCGGTGCCGCGGCCCGATCCCGATCACCGTCCGCCGGCCGACGCGATCCGCGGCGAGATCGCCAGCGCCATGGCGCCGCCCTCGGGCTGCAAGTTCCACCCGCGCTGCCCGCACGCCATGCCGGTGTGCAACACCGAGTTTCCGGGCTGGCGGAACCTGGGCGCGACCCACACCGCCGCCTGTCATCTGCTGGAGTTGACCTGATGGTCGCGCCGCTTACCGGTCTGCGTATCCTCGAAATGCCCTCGGGCGTGGCCACGCGCTACTGCGGCCGGCTGTTCGCCAAGCACGGCGCGACGGTGCTGCAGCTCGGCGCGCCCGACGAAACCGGCGTCGGTTACGGCGGCAAGGCGAGCGAGGCCTATGCCGTCTGGCTCGACCACGGCAAGCAGCGCGTCGACACGATCGCGGCGGCCGGCAAGCTCGACCTGATCATCGCCGGCCAGAGCATGGCTGAAGTGACGGCGGCCGACGCCGCACGTGCATCCGACACGATCCGCGTCGGCCTCACCTGGTTCGCCCCGGACGGGCCATACCGCGACTGGACCGGCAGCGACGCGGTGATCCAGGCGATGAGCGCCGTGGCCTATGCCACCGGTCCCAAAGACGGCAGGCCGATACTGCCGCGCGGTCACGCGCCGCAGGTCGTGGCCGGCGCCACCGCCTTCATCGCCGCGCTGGGCGCGATCATCGGCCGCGACAATGGCTGGACCGGCAGGCGCATCGACCTCGACATCCTCACCGCCAACATGTGCTTCTCCGAGGGCAGTGCCTCGGCACTCGCGCTGACCGGCGACAAGGTGGTGCGCCGTGGCGTCAACCGCTTCACGCCGACCTTTCCCGGCGGCATCTACCAGGCGAGCGACGGGTGGATTGGCGTGACGGCGCTGACGCCGCCGCAATGGGCCTCGTTCTGCGACATGATCGGCCAGCCCGAGCTGGCGAAGGACAAGCGCAACGCCATCTCGCTGCAGCGCCTGGAGCGCGCCGACGAGCTCGATCCGATCCTGGTGCCGGCCCTGCGCGCGAAATCGGCGAAGTGGCTGCTGGAGGAGGGCCAGCGTCGGCGCATTCCGATGGCGCCGGTGCCCAGCCTTGCCGATCTGCCGCGCACCTTGCACTGGCAGGGTCGTGTCAGCTTCGTGCCGGTGCCCGGCGTGCATGCCTTCGGACCGAGCATGCCGTTCCACATCGAGACCGGCGCGGCTGATCCCGCGATTCCTGAAAAGCGCGCGGCGGCGCCAAAGCTGCCGCTCGAAGGCATCCGCGTCCTCGACCTCACCATGGGGTGGGCTGGCCCGCTGGCCGCACGGCATTTCGCCGACATGGGCGCCGACATCGTCAAGGTCGAGTCCTGCGCGCACTACGACTGGTGGCGCGGCTTCGACGGCATCATCGACGGCGATCCGCCACCCTACGAGACGCGCCACTCCTTCCTGATGGTCAACCGCAACAAGCGCGGTGTGACGCTCGACCTGAAGGCCGAGAGCGGCATCGCACTGGTGCGCCGGTTGGCGGCGCGCGCCGATGTGATGATCGAGAACTACGCGCCCGGCGTGCTCGATCGGCTGGGCATCGGCCCCAAGGCAATGACCGCCGCTGTGCCCGGCCTGATCGGCATCTCGATGGGTGCCTTCGGTGCCAGTGGGCCGTGGTCGAGTTTCCGTGCCTACGGCTCGACGGTCGAGCAGGCATCGGGACTGCCCTTCGCCAACGGCGAGGCGGATGGTCCGCCGACGATGCAGCACGTGGCCTATGGCGATCCGATCGGCGGCCTCTATGGCGCCATCGCCTGCCTGATCGCCCTCTACGGCCGCAAGCAGGGACGCGCCAGCACGGTGATCGATCTCGGCCAGGTCGAATGCCTGTTCCAGCTCGGCGCTGACGCCATCGTCGCGCAATCGACGCAGAAGGAGCTGCTGGCGCGCGACGGCAGCCGCCATCCGCTGTCGAAGCTGCGCATGGTCGGCGGCGACAATCCGTGGTGGATGGTTTCGGCCGAGACGGATGCGCAATGGCAGGCCGTCGCACGCATCGTCGGCGCTGCGACCACGCTGGACCAGCGCGCGATGGAAGACGCGGTACACCGATGGTCCGCCGGCAAGTCGCGCGAGGCGATCGTCGCGGCGTTCCAGGCGGCGGGCGTGCCGTCGGGTCCAATCCATGCGGCGCAGGACCTGCTGGCCGATCCGCAGCTCGTGGCCTCGGGCTACTGGCGCCGCGCCGAGCGGCGGTTCATCGGCAATCACGTCGTGCCGCTGGCGCCGTACCGCCTCGATGGCGTGACGCCGCCGATGTGGGCGCCGGCGCCGACCTTGGGTGAGCACAACGAGGCCGTGCTGGGCGGCGATCTCGGCCTGTCGCGCAGCGAGCTGGACAAGCTGGCCGCCGACGGCGTGATCGGCACGCGCGCGGTCGCGTCGTAGGAGTGGGGACCATGAAGAGTCTGCTGATCGCCAACCGCGGCGAGATCGCGATCCGCGTCGCGCGCACGGCCGCCGACATGGGCATCCGGACCGTCAGCGTGCATTCCGAAGACGATGCCACGTCGCTGCACACGCGGCGGACAGACGAGACGCGTGCGCTGAAGGGCGTCGGCGTTGCGCCCTATCTCGACATCGCGGGAATCATCGCCACGGCCAAGGATGCGCAGTGCGACGCGATCCATCCCGGCTACGGCTTTCTCAGCGAGAACCCGGCTTTTGCGCGCGCCTGCGCCGACGCCGGCATCACTTTCGTCGGTCCGACGCCCGAGGCCCTCGACCTGTTCGGCGACAAGGCAAAGGCGCGTGCGCTGGCCGAGAAGGTCGGCGTGCCCGTCGTGCCCGGCATTTCCAGGGCAACGACGCTGGAGGAAGCGCGGGCGTTTCTGAAGACGCATGGCGCGATCATGATCAAGGCGATCGCCGGCGGCGGCGGTCGCGGCATGCGGCCGGTGACGTCGGAGGCCGATCTCGACGAAGCCTTCGCGCGCTGCCAGTCCGAGGCCAAGCAGGCCTTCGACAACGGCGACGTCTATGTCGAACGGCTGTTTGCCAGGGCGCGCCACGTCGAGGTGCAGGTGATCGGCGACGGCACCGGCGCGGTGAGCCATCTCTGGGAGCGCGAGTGCAGCGTGCAACGTCAGCGCCAGAAGATCATCGAGGTCGCGCCGGCAACGACGCTGTCGCCCGAAGTGCGCCAGACCCTGCTCGACGCCGCGGTGAAGCTGGCCACGGCCGCGAAATACCGCGGCGCCGGCACCTTCGAGTTCCTGGTCGACGCCACCGACAACAAGACCATCGCCTTCATCGAGGCCAATGCGCGTCTGCAGGTCGAGCACACCGTGACCGAGGAGGTCACCGGCGTCGACATCGTGCGGGCGCAGCTTGCCATTGCTGCGGGCTCGACGCTCGCGGCGCTGGCGCTGACGCAGGACAAGATCGCGGCCCCGCGCGGCATCGCCGTGCAGGCGCGCGTCAACATGGAGACCATGACCGCCGATGGCGGCGCGCGTCCAGCCGGCGGCACGATCTCGGCCTTCGAGCCGCCCAGCGGTCCGGGCATCCGCGTCGATGCCTTCGGCTATTCGGGCTATCGCACCAGCCCGCGCTTCGACTCGCTGCTGGCCAAGGTGATCGTGCATTCGCCGTCGGCCGCGCTGGCCGAGGCGATGGCCAAGACCTATCGCGCGCTGTCGGAGTTCCGCATATCAGGCGTCGCCACCAACATCGGCTTCCTGCAGACCCTGCTCAAGCACCCCGATGTGCGCGCCGGCAACGTCCACACGCGTTTCGTCGAGGAGCACATCGGCGAGCTGCTGCAGGGCGAGCACCCGGCGTTCTACTTCGCGCCGCAGACCGCGGCGGCGCAGCCGCGTCTGGCCGGCGCGCGCGTCGACACGAAGGATCCGCTGGCGGTGCTCAACCACGGCCTCGACGGCCGCGAATTGTTGCGCAACAGCGCGAACGAGGCCTCCGGCGAAGCTGATCTCGGCGGCCCCGACGGCACCGTGCCGCTGGCTGCACCGATGCAGGGCACGATCATCTCGCTTTCGGTCAACGAGGGCGAGATGGTGCGGGTCGGCCAGTCCGTCCTCGTGATGGAAGCCATGAAGATGGAGCACGTCATCAAGGCGACGACGGGCGGCATCGTGCGGGCGCTCACCGTGGCGAAGGGCGACACCGTGTTCGAGGCGCATCCGTTGATCTTCGTCGAGCCTAGCGACGCGGCCGGCGCCGCGATCGAGGAGCGCACCGAGATCGATCTCGATCGCATCCGGCCCGACCTCGCCGAGGTGCTGGAGCGCAAGGCCAAGACCACCGACGAGGGCCGGCCCGACGCGGTTGCGCGCCGGCGCAAGTCCAACCAGCGCACGACGCGCGAGAACATCGCCGACCTCGTCGATCCCGGCAGCTTCGTCGAGTACGGCGCGCTGGTGGTGGCGGCGCGCCGGCGCACCGTGCCGATGCAGGAGCTGATCGAGACCACGCAGGCCGATTCGCTGATCATGGGCCTGGGCCAGATCAACGCCGACAAGTTCCCCGACAAGGATGCGCGCGTCGGGGTCGTCGCCTACGACTACACCGTGCTCGCCGGCACGCAGGGCAAGAAGGGCCACGAGAAGAAGGACCGCATGTTCAAGCTGGCGGAGACCTGGCGCCTGCCGCTGGTCATGCTGGCCGAGGGCGGCGGCGGGCGCGGCAGCGATACCGACACGATCTCGGTCGGCAGCCTGCAGCTCGACACGTTCCACCGTTTCGCTCGGCTCTCGGGTTCGGTGCCGCTGGTCGGAGTCACCTCCGGCCGCTGCTTCGCCGGCAACGCCGTGCTGCTGGGCTGCTGCGACGTGGTGATCGCCACCGCGAACTCGACCATCGGCATGGGCGGCCCGGCGATGATCGAGGGCGGCGGGCTGGGCGTCTTCAAGCCCGAGGAAGTCGGGCCGATGAAGGTGCAGGTGCCCAACGGCGTGGTCGACATCGCCGTCGAGGACGAGCGCGAGGCCATGGCGGTCGCGCGCAAGTACATCTCCTACTTTCAGGGCCCGTTCAAGGAGTGGAGCTGTTCCGACCAGCGCAAGCTGCGCCACGTGGTGCCCGAGAACCGGCTGCGCTCCTATGACATGCGCACGCTGATCGAGACCTTGGCCGACGCCGACTCGATGCTCGAGATCCGCCGCGGCTTCGGCGCCGGCATGATCACCGCCTTCGTCCGCATCGAGGGGCGGCCGATCGGCGTGGTCGCCAACAACCCCGCGCATCTCGCCGGCGCGATCGACAGCCCGGCGGCCGACAAGGCCTCGCGCTTCATGCAGCTCTGTGACGCCTTCGACATCCCGCTGCTCTTCCTGTGCGATACGCCGGGCAACATGGTGGGGCCGGAATACGAGAAGACGGGGCTGGTACGTCATTGCTGCCGCACCTACGTGGTCGGCGCCAACGTCACCGTGCCGACCTTCACCGTGGTGATCCGCAAGGCCTATGGCCTGGGCGCGCTGGGCATGGCCGGCGGCAGCTTCCACGCCTCGATCTTCTCGATCGCCTGGCCGACCGGCGAGTTCGGCGGCATGGGGCTGGAGGGCCAGGTCAAGCTCGGCCGCCGCAAGGAGCTGGCGGCGATCGCCGACCCGGCCGAACGCCTGGCGGTCTACGAGAAGGCGGTGGCCGAGATGTACGAGCGCGGCAAGGCGCTGAACACCGCCTCGCTGTTCGAGCTCGACGACGTCATCGATCCCGCCGATACGCGCCGTTGGATCATGGCCGGGCTGAAATCGGCACCGCCGCCGCCACCGCGCGTCGGCAAGAAGCGGGCGTTCGTCGATACGTGGTGACGCCTACTTGATCGCCAGCCAGACCTCGAAGCCGCCCAGGCCGGTGCGGCCGTCGAACTCGGGGCCGTAGCGCTCGAAGAATGGCGCGTCGGCGGCCTGGAAGCCGGAAGCGGGCAGCCACTTGCTCCAGATCGTCGTCACGGTCATGCGGATGGTCGAGATGTGGTCGCGATGCGTGAACACCGCGTAGCGATGGGGCGGGATGCGCACGCGCGCGAACTCCTTCGGCACTTCCGAGAAGTCGCGCACCTGCACACCGGCGATGTAGTCGAAATTGCCGGCGTCGTCGGTGTTGAAACAGACGCCGTAGGCGACGTCGCCGACCTTGCCCGGCATGTGGTCGACCTCGGCATTGAAGCGTTGCCATAGCGCCGGGATGCCGGCGGCGCTGTCGTGGCTGAAGCGGTCGCCAAGGCCGGCGATCAGCAGGGCCGGCGTGTTCTCGAAGCGCGGCGGCTCGAGCCTGGCGGTCGGTGTCTCGGTCATGAGGATGGCCTCTATCGGTTTGACGTTGGCAAGGGTGCCGTCGGCGCGTACCGCTTCGGGGGTCGCGCCGAACTGATCGCGGAAAGCGCGGGTGAAGGCTTCGTGCGAGCCGTAGCCGGCGTCGAGCGCCACCGCGAGGATGTCGGGCGCGCCGCCGGCCAGGACGCGCGCCGCTTCGGTCAGGCGCCGGCCGCGGACGTAGCGCATGACCGAGGTTCCCGTGGCGTAGCCGAAGGCGCGCACGAGCTGGAAGCGCGAGACGCCGGCGATCGCGGCGATGTCGTCCAGCCCGATGTCCTGCGCGAAGTGGCTCTCGATGAACCACAGGGCTTTGTCGACGGGGTTCATGGGGCTGATATAGGCCCCGGCACGCATGCTCGCTTGATCGGGATTGCGTGGGACGCCGGCCGTCCCAGGGTATCGCAGGCCGGAAAGTGGCGGTTGAAAGGCGGCGCCCGTCCGCGCCAGTCTGTACCTCACGAATCAACGGAGGGACCCATGGCGAGGTTGTGCGAGGGGCGCGTGGCGCTGGTGACCGGGGCGGCGCGCGGCGTCGGGCGCGAGCATGCGCTCCTGCTGGCCAAGCACGGCGCGAAGGTCGTGGTCAACGATCTCGGCGGCGAGCGCGACGGCAAGGGTGCCGACCTGACGCCGGCGCAGCAGGTCGTCGCGGAGATCAAGGCGATGGGCGGCGAGGCCGTGGTCAACGGCGACGACGTCTCCGACTGGAACGGCGCCAAGCGCATGATCGACCAGGCGATCTCGACCTTCGGCAAGCTCGACATCGTGCTCAGCAACGCCGGCATCCTGCGCGACCGCATGCTGACCAACATGACCGAGGACGAGTGGGACGCGGTGATCAAGGTGCACCTGAAGGGCACCTTCGCGCCGGCGCGTCACGCCTGCGCCTATTGGCGCGACAAGTTCAAGGAGACCGGCCAGCCGGTGAACGGCCGCCTGCTGACCACGACCTCGGTGTCGGGCATCTACGGCAATGTCGGTCAGACCAACTATGGGGCGGCCAAGGCCGGCATCGCCGCCTTCACCGTGATCGCCGCGCGCGAGATGCGCCGCTACGGCGTGACGGTGAACTCGATCTCGCCCTCGGCCTACACGCGCATGACCGCGGATCTGCGCCAGTACTCGCCGGAGGACCTGGAGAAGCGCGATCCCAAGTGGGTGGCGCCGATCGCCGTGTGGCTGGCGAGCGAGGAGTCCGGCGACATCACCGGCCGTGTCTTCCAGGCCGGCAACGGCCAGATCGCGGTGGCCGAAGGCTGGCACAAGGGCCCGACCATCGCGCAGGTCGCCGATCCGACGACGCTTGGGCCGATCGTCAAGGATATGGTCGCCAAGGCGCGCAAGAACGCCGGCATGGACGGCATGGATCTCGACTGACGCCTGCATGTCGCGCCGCTGGAGTAGGGCAACGCCATGAACTTCGATTTCTCCGACGACCAGAAGATGCTCAAGGAGCAGGTGCGCAAGTTCCTGGCGGACAAGAGTCCGTTCAAGACGACGCGCCGTGTGCTGGAGAGCGACGAGGCCTATGCCGAGGAGGTCTGGAAGGGCCTCGTCGAGCTGGGCGTCACCGCCGCCACCATCCCCGAGGAGTACGGCGGGGCCGGCATGGGCGCGCTGGAGCTCTGCGTCGTCGCCGAGGAATTGGGTCGCGCCTGCGCCGCGGTGCCCTTCGCCTCGTCGGTCTATCTCGCCACCGAGGCGCTGAAGCTGTTCGGCAGCGAGGCGCAGAAGAAGGTGTGGCTGCCCAAGCTCGCCAGCGGCGAGGCGATCGGCACGCTGGCGACCGGCGAAGGCCCGCAGGCGCCGACGCCGCGCACCGTGCGCGTCAGCTTCGGCGGCGGCAAGGTGACCGGCCAGAAGGTGCCGGTGGCCGACGGCACGGCGGCGACCTTCGCCATCGTGCTGGTCAACACCGGTGGCGCCGGTGATCGTGCGCTCTCGATGGCGATCGTCGATCTCACGGCATCGGGCGTGACGCGCGAAGCGGTGCAGACTGTCGACCCGGCGCGCAAGCACGCGCGCATCACGTTCAGCGGCGCGGCCGGCGAGTTGCTGGGGGCCGAGGGCGCGGGCTGGAGCCAGCTCGAGACCCTGTACGACGCGGCGGCGGTGCCGATGGCCTTCGAGCAGATCGGCGGCGCCGAAGCGGCGATGTGGATGGCGCGCGACTATGCGCTGCAGCGCCAGGCGTTCGGCCGGCAGATCGGCTCCTACCAGGCGATCAAGCACAAGCTCGCCGACATGTACGTGAAGCTCGAGCTGGCGCGCTCGAACGCCTACTACGGCGCGATGATGCTGTCGGAAGGCGGTGCCGACCTGCCGATCGCCGCGGCCGCCGCGCGCATCGCTGCGACGGAGGCTTATGACTTCGCCGCCAAGGAGAACATCCAGACGCATGGCGGCATCGGCTTCACCTGGGAGGCCGATACGCAGTTCCACTATCGCCGCTCGCGCCTGCTGTCGCTGGCGCTGGGCGGACCTCTGGCGTGGAAGGACAAGCTGGTCACGCGCCTCGAGCGCAAGAACGCCGCCTGACGGTCAGCAGGAGAGCGACCATGGACTTCAACGACACCCCGGAAGAAGCCGCTTTCCGCGCCGAGGTGCGCAAGTGGCTCGAAGCCAACGCCACGCGCAAGAGCGAGGACAAGCAGGCCTATCGCGCCCGCGTCGACGACCCGGGCCTGCTGAAGCGCGCCAAGGAGTGGCAGGCCAAGAAGGCCGCCGCCGGCTACGCACGCATCACCTGGCCCAGGGAATACGGCGGCATGGGCGGCACGCCGATCCAGCAGGTGATCTACCAGCAGGAGGAGTCGAACTTCCTCGTGCCGCTGGGCTTCTTCGACATCGGCCTGGGCATGTGCATCCCGACGATGATGGCCTACGCGACGAAGGACCAGCTCAAGCGCCATGTGAAGCCGGCGCTGTACGGCGAGGAGGTCTGGTGCCAGCTCTTCTCCGAGCCGGCCGCCGGCTCCGACGTCGCCGGCATCCGCACCAAGGCGGAGCGCGACGGCGACGACTGGATCATCAACGGCCAGAAGGTCTGGACCTCGGGCGCGCATTACAGCGACTGGGGCATCATCATCACCCGCACCGATCCCAGCGTGCCCAAGCACCAGGGGCTGACCATGTTCTTCCTGAGCATGAAGAGCCCGGGCGTCGAGGCACGGCCGATCAAGCAGATCTCCGGCGGCGCCAATTTCAACGAGGTGTTCTTCACCAACGTGCGCGTGCCCGACGCCCAGCGCCTGGGCAAGGTCGGCGACGGCTGGAAGGCGGCGCTGACCACGCTGATGAACGAGCGCCTCGCCGTCGGCATGCCCTCGGGCGGTCTCGACGTCGACGAGCTGCTCGATCTGGCGCGCAGCACCGAGCTCGAGGACGGGCCGGCGATCCGCAATGGCCATGTGCGCTCGAAGATCGCCGACTGGTACGTGCAATCGCAGGGCCTGAAGTACACGCGCTATCGCACGCTGACGGCGCTGTCGAAGGGCCAGACGCCCGGCCCGGAGTCCTCGATCATCAAGGTCGTCGCCGCGCCCAAGATGCAGGACCTCGGCGCCATGGCGATGGAGCTGATGGGGCCGGCCGGCATCATGACGTCGGACGTGCCGGGCGCCGGCGGTTTCCAGGCGCAGTGGATCGGCGGTGCCGGCTTCCGCATCGCCGGCGGCACCGACGAGATCCTGCGCAACATCGTCGCCGAGCGCGTGCTGGGCCTGCCGCAGGACGTGCGCGTCGACAAGGACGTGCCGTTCAACCAGCTCGGCAAGGCGCCGACGAAGTGACGACACCGTGAGCGAGCGACGCGCCGTCGTCCAGGCGGCGCTGCTCGGGCTGGGCTCGGCGACGGTGCCGTTCGACGCCTCGGTCAACATCGCCTTCCCCTCGATCACGTCCTCCTTCGCGCTGCCGATCGACGCCATCCAGTGGGTGGTGATCTTCTACATGCTGGCGCACTCGGCGCTGATGCTGGCCTTCGGCCGGCTGGGCGATCTCGCCGGCCACGCGCTGGTCCTGCGCCTGGGACTCGCCTGCCTCGCCACCGCTTTCACGCTTTGCGCCGTCGCGCCGGTCTACGAGTGGCTGCTGGCCGCACGCGCGCTGCAGGGCGTCGGCGCGGCGCTGACGCTCTCCTGCGGACCGGCGCTGATCACCTCGCTGTTCGCCGAGACGCATCGCGTGCGGGCGCTGGGTGCCTACGCCACGATGATCGCCGTGGGCGGCGCGCTGGGACCGTCGCTGGGTGGCCTGCTGGTGCAGGAGTTCGGCTGGCCCGGTGTGTTCTGGTTTCGCGTGCCCATCGCGCTGATCCCGCTGCTGCTGCTTCGCGATCTTCCCGTGCCGCCGCGTGCGGCCACGCGCGAGCCCTTCGACGCGCTGGGCGCCGTGCTGCTGGCTGCGACCCTGGTCACGCTGCTGCTGGCGCTGAACCGGGCCGGGCGCGGCGAGGCGTTGCTGGCGGCGATCCTCGCGGCCGGCGCGCTGGTCGGTCTCGCGGCATTCATCCACCGCGAGCAGACCTTCCGCGCGCCGATGCTGCCACTGGGCATCTTCCGCTCGATCGACTTCTCGCTGCTCAATCTGCTCAACGCGCTGGTCAATCTCGCCGGCTTCGCGGCGTTGCTGCTGGTGCCGTATTTCCTTGCGCGCCAGACGTCGCTGGGGCCGCTGCTGGGCGGCTTCGTGCTGGCGATGGGGCCGACCGGCGGCGCGATCGGCTCGTCGCTGGGCGCGCGCACGGCGGCGACGCTCGGCCGCTATCCGACGGCGCTGCTCGCCTGTGTGCTCACGGCAGCCGGTCTGTTCTGGACGGCGAACTGGGGTGCTGCACCGCCGGTGTGGTCGATGGTCGTGTCGCTGCTGCTGCAGGGTATCGGCACGGGCCTGCTGCAGGTCGCCTATCTCGACATCGTCACCGCGACCCTGCCGCGCGAAAATCGCGGCGTCGCCGGCAGCCTCACCAACCTCACCCGCACCCTGGGCGTGGTGCTGGGCGCCGCGGGCCTCACTCTGATCTTCACCATCGCGTCGGACGGTGCGCGCGATTTCCTCGCCGGCTTCCGCGTGACGTTCCTGTTCGCCGCATCGCTGCCGGTGCTGATGCTGCTGGCGGCGATTTCGCGGCGGGGTGCCTGGCTGCTACGCTGAATTCGAAACCGGAGGGAAGACGATGGCCGAGATGCTCGAAGAACACAGGATGCTGCGCGACGTGGTGGCGAAGTTCGTCGACAACGAGCTGATGCCGCTGGAGAAGAACG
>CAYNOF010000262.1:0-15685 GCA_964398335.1 uncultured Rhizobiaceae bacterium | reverse complement strand
CGCGGTGCTGGTGGTGATCGCGCTGGTGCTGGAGAGGCTGTAGCTCCGATCAGGCGCTGCCCCAGACCTCGTGCGCGACCTCGACGATGTGCGCGAGCTTGCGCTTCTGCTCGTCGATGGTGAGGTTGTTGCCGTGATGCGTGCTGGAGAAGCCGCATTGCGGGCTGAGGCCGAGCTGCTCGAGCGGCGCATATTTCGCCGCCTCGTCGATGCGCCGCTTCAGCGAGTCCTTGCTTTCGAGCTGCGGCCGCTTTGATGTCACGATGCCCAGCACCGCCGTCTTGCCCTTGGGCAGGAAGCGCAGCGGTGCGAAATCGCCCGAGCGCTCGTCGTCGTACTCCATGAAGAAGCCGTCGACCGCGACCTGCGACAGCAGCTTCTCGGCGATCGCCTCGTAGCCGCCCTTGGCGACGAACTCGCTGCGGAAATTGCCACGGCACATATGCGTGGTGACCACCATGTCGGCGGGCCGGCCGGCGGTCGCCGCGTTGAGCACGCCGATATAGCGATCGAGCACGCGGTCGGGATCCTCACCCTGCTGCCGGATGCGCGCGCGCATGTCGGTGTCGCAGAGCACGCAGGAATTGACGTCGTCGAGCTGGACGTAGCGCGCGCCCATCGACGCGAAGTCGAGGATCGCGTCGTTGTAGGCCTTGCCGAGATCGGCCCAGAAGGCGTCGGCGCTGGCGTAGACCTGCTCGTTGATCACCCTGGTGCCGGAGCGGTGGCGGAACATGGTCGGCGCCGGCATGGTGAACTTCGCGGTGCGCGTCGTGACCGAGTTCAGGAATCGGAAATGGTCGCGCATGATGCCATCGGCCGGATAGCGCACCTTGCCCGTGGCGCGCGCCGCCGGTGCGATGAAGTCCTGGCCGCCGGAGAACGGCACGACGAACTCCTCCTCGCTGGGCTCGACGCCGTCGAAGCCCCACATGAAGTCGAGATGCCAGTAGTCGCGGCGGAACTCGCCGTCGGTGACGCTCTGCAGGCCGACGCTTTCCTGCAGCGCCACGACCTCGCGCACCGCCTCGTCCTCGATCGCGCGCAATGCCCCGGCAGCGATCTCGCCGCGCTTCCATTTCTGCCGCGCCTCGGCGAGATGCGCGGGGCGCAGCAGGGAGCCGACGTGATCGGCGCGAAACGGCGGGCGGCTCATCGGCGGGCGAACTCCCTGCGGTGGGTGCGATAGGTGCGCGTGGTCGAGCGCACCTTGTCGGTGAACTGCGCCCAGCCGCGCATCGCCTGGAACTCCGGCGTCTCCACCACCTGCGGGCCGTCGATCTCGTAGATCGTGATGTACGCACGGCCATTCTCGCCGCGCCGCGCCTCCATGCCGCGCACCCGCGCCGGCCGCTCGTCGAGCATCCGCAGGCAATTGCGCACGCCGGGGCAGGCCAGCGCGTCGGGCACGTGCACCGTGTCGTACCAGACGTTCCAGTCGGCCTCGACGTCGGCGTCGACATCGACGGTGACGACCAGGATCCACTCCGATCCGATCATCGTTTCCTCCCTTTTGCCGGTTTGTACCGTGCCGCGGGCCGGCGGCGCCAGCCGGTGGCGTATTGCGTGCGCAAGAGCGCCAGCAGGCGATGCGCGGCGGGACTGAGATAGCCGCCCTTGCGGGTGACGATATAGACCGGCGTGCCGAGCTCCAGATCGCGCACGCGGATGGTGGCGAGCGTGCCGGCAGCCAGCTCCTCCTCGGCGCTGCTGGCGGGAATCAGGCTCACCCCGAAGCCGGCCTCGACCAGGCGCTTCTGCGCGGTGAGGCTGTCGATCGCCATCCATTCGATCTCACCCAGGCCGCGCGCGAGCAGGACGCTGAAGATGTGCGTGCCTGGCAGCTCCGACCGCTGCGGCGTGCGCGGGAAGGCGATCCAGCGTTCGTCACGCAGGGCGGCGAGCGAGGCGATGCTTCGGCCGGCCAGGCGGTGCGAGGGCGCACAGGCGACAAGCAGCGGCTCGCTGCCCAAGCTCTCGCCCAGCAGATCGCCGGATGGGTCGCGGTCATAGCGCAGGCCGACCGTCGCCTCGGCACGGCGCACCAGATCGCTCACCTCGCCGCTGCGCGCCGTCTGGAGGATCAGCTCGACGGCGGGGTGGTCGTGCGTGAAGCGGCGCAGGACGCCGGTGAGGTCCGTGCCGGCCAGGGTGCCGACGATCGCCATGGTCAGCCGCCCGGCATCTCCCGTCGCCAGGGCGCGGATCGCATCCTGCGCGTCGCGCAGGCTGGCGACGGCGCGCTCGGCGTGCGGCAGCAACGTATGGCCGGCCTGGGTGAGCGCGATGCCACCGGCGGCGCGCTCGAACAGCTTCACGCCCAGCTCGTCCTCGAGCAGCGCGATACGCCGCGAGATCGCCGGTTGCGTGCGATGCAGGAAGCGGGCGGCGTTGGAGAAGCCGCGCTGCCGGTGAACCGCAAGGAACGTGGTCAACGCCTCGGCATCCATCTCCAGCGCCATAAGGAAAGCTGATGATCGGGAGAAGTACTACAAATTGGACGCATGAGCACCACGAACCTAGGTAGACGCGATCGCACTGTTCTCCGAGGAGCACCCATGCCCAGCCAGCCACAGAAGGCGACCGCCTTCAAAGCCCTGCATCGCGCGCCGCGCGGCTTCGTCATGCCCAATGCCTGGGATGCCGGCAGCGCCATCATCCTGGCCGAGGCCGGCGTGAGCGCGATCGCCACGACCAGCGCCGGTATTGCCTTCTCGATGGGCCGGCCGGACTACAACGTGCGCGATCCGCGTCTGGCGGTACCGCGCGCGGTGATGTTCGAGCGCATGCGCGAGATCGTCGAGGCGGTTCCGCTGCCGGTGAACGGCGATCTGGAGGAGGGCTACGGCGATCGGCCTGAGGACGTGGCCGAGACGATCCGGCTGGCGATCGGCGCCGGCCTCGCGGGCGGCAACATCGAGGATCGCTCGCCGCGCATCGAGGGCCTGATCGACGAGCATCTTGCCGCCGATCGCATCCGCGCCGCGCGCGAGGCCATCGATGCCGCCGGCAATGACTTCGTGCTCTGTGCCCGCACCGACGCCTTCCAGCTGCCGGGTGAGGATGCGCTGAAGACCGCCATCCGTCGCGCGCACCTGTTCCGCGAGGCTGGCGCCGACCTCGCTTATCCGCCGGGTGTGGCCGACCTCGACACGGTTCGCACGCTGGTGAAGGAATGCGGCGCGCCGGTGAATATCGTCACCGGCCTGAGGGCGCCGCTCTCGGTGACCGAGCTGCTCGACGCGGGTGTTGCGCGCATCAGCTTGGGCGGCGCCATCGCCCGCGCCGCGCTGGGTTTCGTGCGCAAGAGTGTGCGCGAGCTCAGCGAGCAGGGGACGCTGGGCTTCGCCGCGGGCCAGCTGTCGGGCCGCGAGCTCAATGCGCTGTTCACCCGCAGGCGCGCGGGTTGATGGCGTCAGATCCGGTCGGCGCGGAACTTGCGACTGAGGTTCAGCGTCCGGCCGGCGATCATGAACTCGCCGTCACCGCGATAGTGCATCGTCTGCGGTCGCTTCGGCGATGTTGCGACGTGCGCCTTCACGACCTCCCAGATGAAGAGCGAGTAGCGATCGATCAGCCGTGAGTCGTGCAGCCGGCATTCGAAGTTGGCGTAGCACTCGCGGATCAACGGCGCCTTCACCTTCTCGGCGTCGTCCGCCGTCAGGCCGAATTTCGCGAACTTGTCGATCGACGCGCCGCTGGTGTTGCCGATGCCCACGACCTGATTGGCGAGGTCGACGGTGGGCACGTTGATCACGCATTGCCGCGAGCGGCGGATCATCTCGAAGCTGTGGTTCTGGCTCCAGATGTAGCAGCCGAACAGCGCCGGCGAGAAATCCATCACCATGTGCCAGCCCATGGTCATGATGTTGGTCTTGCCCTGCCACGCCGAGCTCACCAGCAGGATCGGCCCGGTCTCGAGATGCCGGCGGATATCGATCAGGGGATAGTCCTTCTTGGTGTAGCGTTTCATGGCATCGCCTCACGGTTGGGCTGTTCAGGGAGGATAACGTGGCGGGACTTCTGGAGGGGCATATCGCGGCGGTCACCGGCGGCGGGTCGGGCATCGGGCAGGGCATCTGCCAGGCCTATGCCCGCGAGGGCGCGCGCGTGATCGTGCTCGACGTCAATCCGGCCAACGCGAAGGAAACCGTCGACCTCGTGACGTCGGCCGGCGGCAAGGCCTCGGCAATGACGCTCGACGTGACCGACCGTCAGGCCTGCAAGGCGGCGGCGGCCGAGATCGCGAAATCCGGCAACGTCTCGATCCTGGTCAACAATGCCGGCATCAACCGGCGCAATCCGATCACCGGCGACGCCGCGGCGGTGAGCAAGGACTGGGACGATATCCTGTCGATCAATCTCGACGGCGTGTTCAACGTCACGCACGCTTTTCTCGACCAGCTGCGCGCGACCAAGGGGCGGATCGTCAATATCGGCTCGATCCAGTCCTTCGTGCACGTCAACTGGCCGAACTCGGCTGCCTACACGACCTCCAAGCACGGTGTGCTCGGCTTCACGCGCGCGCTGGCGGCCGAACTCGGCAAGGACGGCGTGCGGGTCAACGCCATCGGGCCCGGCATGATCGAAACCAAGATCAACGCCGAGGCACGCGCCAAGAACCCAGACATGGTGGCGATGGTGATGCGGCACACGCCGCTGAACCGGCCCGGCAAGCCCGAGGACATTGCCGGACCGGCGGTGTTCCTGGCCTCCGATATGTCAGCCTACGTCACGGGCTGCATCATCATGGCCGATGGCGGCTTCCGGACCGTCTAGGCAGCCCGCACGAGCCGGGGTGGAGCGCCCTTGCCACGCACTTCCGCCTCCTCGTACTCGGCCGCGGCGATCGCGCGGTCGAGTGCGGCGCGCAGTTCCTTGGCGCTCTCCAGGGTCAGCTCGACCGCGGCGCGCGCGCCGGCATCGAGGCTGGTGTTGAAGAAGTCGAGCGTGATCACGTCGCCCAGCGGCGCATGGCGCGCGTGGTCATAGGCGACCACGCTCTGGGTGAGCGGGAACCATTCGTCGCCGCGCTTCGCCATGCCCTCGGCGGGTGCGATCTCGATGATCGACGTGCACATGGCCCGGCCTCCTACTTCGCGAGGTGCTTGCCGAGGAAGGCGAAGACCTTGTTCCAGCCATCCATTGCCTGTTCGGGCCGGTACAGCGGGCGGTGCCAGTAGAAGAAGCCGTGGCCGGCGCCGTCGTAGCGGTGGAACTCGTAATTCTTGCCGTGCTTCTTGAGCTCGGCCTCGTGCTGGTTCACCTGCTCGGGGCTGGGCGCGCGGTCGTCGTTGCCGAACAGGCCGAGCAGCGGGCAGCTCAAATCCCTGGTCATGTCGATCGGCGCGGTGGGCGTCTTGGCGTTGAGCTCCTCCTTGCCCATCACCACGCGGCCGCCCCACAGCTCGACGCAGGCGTCGACGTCCTTCTTCTGGCAGGCATAGATGAAGGCGTGACGGCCGCCGGAGCACGAGCCGAAGACGCCGACCTTGCCGTTGAGGTTGGGTTGCGCGCGCATCCACTTCACCGCGGCCTCGGTGTCGCCGACCATCTGCGCATCGGCGATGCCGCCATCGGCCCGCACCTTGGCGGCGACGTCGTCGGGATTGCCGTCGCTGCCGCCGCCCTCGCGCTGATAGAGGTTGGCGCAGATCGCCATGTAGCCGTGATGCGCGAAGCGGCGCGTCGATTCGATGTACAGCTCGCTCCAGCCCGGCAGGTGATGGATCAGCACGACGCCGGGGAACGGCCCTTTGCCTTCCGGCTTGGCGGTGTAGGCGGTGATCGGAGTTCCCTGGTGACCGTTGATGGTCACGTTCTCGCAGGTCATGCCTCGGTAGAATGACATCGCTCTTCCTCCCACGGTGTCGGCCATAGCGCGGGGAGTATTCGACGAACACCCACGGGGTGCAACAGGCGGTGGCCGGTCGGCGTTCATGTCAGCCGCGCACCACTGCCGGGATCTGCCGTGCCGGTGGTCGCGGCGGGCGATGAATCGCCGAGCCTGGGGACGACGATAAGTCCGAGCCGCGCAACGCCGTCGTCATGTTCATCGAAGGCGAGGCGGTCGATGCAACGAAGTTGCCCGTCGGCCGCAGCAGGCAACTGACGAGACGGTGTGTCGGCTGACCCCGGGAACTCGAGCTGGCGCAAGGGCGCCTGCGCACCGCGCGCGACGAGTCCGAGGCGGCCAACGAGGAGCTGCGGGTCACCGGGAGCCGAGGATGGCTGCGCGGTGACCATCGCGGCCTTCCGTCAGCCGCGTGCCGGCGCGGCGTCGACGAAGCCGACGACGGACTTGATCCGTCCGTCGCCGGCAACGGCCACGAAATCGGTGCCCTTGATGTAGAGCGGCGCCTCGGCCGTGCCGCCGGCCACCCAGCTGAAGCGAAGGTACTCATGATGCGTCTCGATGCCGCTCGCCAGGCGCAGGCGGTAACCGGGGAAGTGCGCTTGCGCCGTCGCGATCATGGTGGCGAGGCCGTCGTGGCCGCGGCCCTCGCGGGCGCCGTCGACGTAGCTGCCGTCGTCGATCCATGCCTTCGCCACCAGCTCGCGGCGACGCCCGGGCTCGGGCTCGTTCCAGGCCGCGAGGTAACGCACCACGACATCGTTGGCATTGCTCATGACTGCTCTCCTCTGGGGGACGGCACCCGACTGCGCGAATGCCGACAGCGCCGGCGTCGCTGTGACGCCGACGGCGATGAAGGCTTGGATGAGGTGTCGTCTTTCCATGCGCCGAAGCTATGCCGGCGGCATGGAACGGTCGATTACCTGGGACGTATGGTGGCTTGCCGGATCGGCGCGAGGCGTCGGCAGGTCAACCCCGGGGCATCAGCCGCGCCGCGCCGCCTCGATCGCGGCGACATCGATCTTCTTCATGTCCATCATCGCATCGAAGGCGCGCTTTGCCTCGGCGCCGCCGGCCGCGAGCGCGTCGGTCAGCACGCGCGGCGTGATCTGCCAGGAGAGTCCCCATTTGTCCTTGCACCAACCGCACGCACTTTCCTGGCCGCCATTACCGACGATGGCATTCCAGTAGCGGTCGGTCTCCGCCTGATCGTCGGTGGCGACCTGGAAGGAGAAGGCTTCGTTGTGCTTGAAGATGGGACCGCCGTTGAGTCCCAGGCAGGCTACGCCAAGGACGGTGAACTCGACCGTCAGCACATCGCCCTGCTTGCCGGACGGGTAGTCGCTGGGCGCGCGGTGGATGGCACCCACGGCGCTGTCGGGAAACGTCTTGGCGTAGAAGCGGGCCGCAGCCTCAGCGTCCTTGTCGTACCACAGGCAGATCGTGTTCTTGGCCATGGCCTGTCCTTTCGCTCCGGTACCCTGCTTCGGAGATAGGAAGCCCGACCGAACTTCTCCACCGGGTTGATCTCGATGCCTACCGATCGAGCCGGTACAGGCGCCACCGCTTCGGTACGCCCTTGAGCTGGTGGATACCGCGATCCTTGAACAGGAATTCGGACTGCGACAGCAGATCCTTGAGCGCGCTCGAGACCAGGACTTCGCCGGCGCGCGCTTTGGCGGCGACTCGTGCGCCGATGTGGAACGCGAGACCGATCACGTCAGGTCCGCTCACCTTGTATTCGCCCGCGTGCAGTCCCGCCCTGATCTCCAGCCCCAAGGTGCGCACCGCCTCGCGGATTGCGGTTGCGCACCGGATCCCCGCCGCCGGCGCCTCGAATGTCGCGAGCAGTCCGTCCCCCGTCGTCACGACTTCCTTCCCGCGCAATGTCTTCAGTTCCTTGCGGGCGGCGGCGTAGTAGTGATTCATCACCTGTGTCCAACGCGCATCGCCGAGCCGCGCGGCTTTTTCCGTGGACCGGACGATGTCGACAACCAGGATCGTGGCAAGCACCTGTTCGGGTTCGGCGCCATGATTGGCGGATCGGCGCTTGAGGACGATGCTTCCGGCCAGCGGTTCATAGCGATGGTTGCGCCGGCGTGCGACCGCGTTTCGGACATAGTCCTGGGCGGCCTGCACGGTGCGGCAACGAAGCGTTTTCTCGCGCGGTGGAACTGTCCAGTAGACCTTTCGTCCATCGCCCACGCCCCGGACCTCGACAGCGCCCCACTTCAGGAAAACCGTCGAGCCGACCCGGCGAACCCACCACGCCTTCGACGTGTATCCCGACACGTTCGACTGGTGGACACCAATGCGAAGGAACTTGGGCATGTGCGCGCGAATGTGATCGCGCAGTCCTGCCTTGGCAACAATCTTCGGGAAGCGCGTGGCCCCGGCTAGAGCAGCCCGAGGCTTCGGAAGCTGGCGTTGGCCTTCCGCCCGATCACGAGGTGATCGTGCAGCTCGATGCCGACCGCCTTCAGCGCCGTCTTCACTTCCTTGGTCATCTCGATGTCGGCGCGCGAGGGCGTGGGATCGCCCGAGGGATGGTTGTGCACCATGATGATCGCCGAGGCGTCGAGCTGCAGGGCGCGCTTGGCGACCTCGCGCGGATAGACCGGCGTGTGGTCGACCGTGCCCTTCTGCTGCGTCTCGTCGGCGATCAGCACGTTCTTGCGGTCGAGGAAGAGGATGTTGAAGCGCTCGGTCCTCTCGTGCGCCAGCGCGGCGTGGCAGTAGTCGAGCAGCTTCTGCCACGAGGTGATCACCGGCCGGTCGACCACCTCGCGCCGCGCCAGCCGCGCGCCGCTCTCGCGCAGCGCGCGCAGCAGCACCAGCGTGCGCTGGTCGATGTCGAATTCCTTCAGGAGATCGGCATCGGCGGCGAAGACGTCGCCCAGGCTGCCGAAGCGCTCCAGCAGCTTCTTGGCGATCGGCTTGGTGTCGATACGCTCGATGCCGTAGAACAGCAGCAGCTCGAGCAGCTCGTAGTCCTGAAAGCCGTCGAGTCCCGAGCCCAGCGCGCGGTCGCGCACGCGCTGGCGGTGGCCGTGATAGTGCGGCTTCTCGGCGGCGTGCCGGGCGTCGCCCGAGTTGTGTCCCGTGCCGGTGGGCAGGCTCACCAATGCCCGCGCCACCGCCGCCGTCGGATCGCCGTCGGCGAACTCCCAGGCCTGTTCCAGCCGGTTCCAGGTGCCGCCGGCCTCGCGCAGAACCTCGCGGTGGGCCAGCGTGTTGCCGCTGACACGCCAGACCGGTACCTGCTCGCGGTTCTTCGTCTGTCGGAGGCTGAGCCCGGCGGCGATCAGGGTGAGCAGGGCTTGGTCGTCGCCAGCGGTCGAGGGCTCGGTCGGTGCCGGTGCCTCATTCGTCCGCCTTGCGGTCGCCGCCGCCCTCAGCCGCTGCGCCATTGCGGGTCCCCCTCCCACGCTGCGGCGACAAGTTTATTCACCTATGCGGCGAGAAAAGGGCGGTGCCATCGTCGTCGCGTGGCATCTTGACAAGGCGGCACTTTATGATTGTTCTTCTACTTCAGGCTGCGCGTCTGTTCGAGCGATAAGGCCGTCCGATGGCGTTCGAATACGATCTTTCGGGTGCACAGTTCCTCTGCGGGCCGGATTTCAAATACCAGCATGGCGTCTATCCCGGCGTGCTGAGATCGACGAGCTTCAGGGGCGCGCAACTCGCCAGCGACACGAGGCTGGTCCTCTGGTACCCGCCCAAGGCCGACGGCTACCCGACGATGCATCAGTACATGTTGACCGGCAACAAGCCGAACGGCGGCGTGCTGATGGACCTCGACCATGGCCACGTCGCGACCTTCGGCGTCTATGACCCCGTCGGCAAGGGCACCTTCAAGCTGCTCGCTTGGTACGACTTCGATCACTGGCCGGTAATCGGCGCTCCGGGGTCGGGCAATATCTTGGCCCCGGGCCTGGCGGATGGCCATTTTCATGCCGCTCCGAAGACGGCCGATCAGCACCCCGTCAATTCCCGTCACCGCCAGATGCTGATGCAAGTGATTGCCCACGCGATGGGCAGCCCGCCGACCTGACGCAATCGCCCGCGGCATCCGGCTCGCTTCAGCCGTAGGGCGGCTTGTCCAATCCCTTGGGCGAGAGGGTGAAGATCTCGACCCCGGTCTCGGTGACGCCGCAGGAATGCTCGAACTGCGCCGAGAGCGAGCGGTCCTTGGTCACCGCCGTCCAGCCGTCGCCCAGGATCTTCACCTCGTAGCGGCCGGCATTGATCATCGGCTCGATGGTGAAGAACATGCCCGGCCTCAGTATCGGACCGGTGCCGGGAATGCCGTAATGCAGGATGTTGGGCGCGTCGTGGAAGATGCGGCCCAGGCCGTGGCCGCAGAAATCGCGCACCACGGAGAAGCGATTGGACTCGGCCAGGGTCTGGATGGCGTGGCCGATATCGCCCAGCCGCGCGCCTGGCTTCACGGCGGCGATGCCGCGCATCATCGCCTCGTGCGTGGTGTCGCTCAGCCGGCGCGCCAGCAGCTTGGGCTCGCCGACATAGAACATGCGGCTGGTGTCGCCGAACCAGCCGTCGAGGATCACCGTGATGTCGATGTTCAGCACGTCGCCATCGACCAGCACCCGCTCGCCCGGGATGCCGTGGCAGACCACGTGGTTGATCGAGGTGCAGATCGACTTCGGATAGCCGCGATAGCCCAGCGGGGCGGGCACGGCGGGGTGGCTCACGATGAAGTCGTGGCAGAGGGGGGCGAGGTGTTCGGTGGTCACGCCCGGCTGGCCCCGCGGGACGTGCATGGCGAGGACCTCGGCGGCCAGCCGGCCGGCCTTGCGCATGCCCTCGAAATCCTCGGGCGCATGGATCTTGATCTGGCGCTCGTCCTGCCGCCAGTAATCCTCCATCGCCGCCTTCTCCATCCGGAACATCATGGGGCCCTATTTGGCACCACCGCCCCCGTCGGGCAAGGGGTGGGGGCTGCCTTGCACGCCCACCTTGGCTATGGTGCCGGCTTCGCCGTCGTTTTTCGAGTCCGCCGATGTCCGATGCCCCGCCTGCGCCCGAGAAGATCGTCACCGCCTGCATCCTGATCATCGGCAACGAGATCCTGTCGGGCCGTACCAAGGACGCCAACCTGTCCTACCTCGCCACCGAGCTGGGCAAGCTGGGCGTGCGGGTCATGGAATGCCGGGTGGTGCCGGATATCGAGGCGCGCATCGTCGAGACGGTCAACGAGGTGCGCCGCAAGTTCGACTACGTCTTCACCACCGGCGGCATCGGCCCGACGCATGACGACATCACCGCCGACTGCATCGCCAAGGCCTTCGGCGTCGGCATATCCGAGCATCCCGAGGCGATCGACCGCATGACCCGCTACTACGGCGACGCGGCGCTGTTCACCCCGGCGCGGCGGCGCATGGCGCGGGTGCCGCATGGCGGGGTCCTGGTCGACAACCCCGTGTCGGTGGCGCCCGGCTTCCAGATGGAGAACGTGTTCACCTTCGCCGGCATCCCGCGCATCGTCGAGGGCATGTTCGACGCCATGAAGCACCGCCTGGTGGGCGGCAAGCCGATGCTCAGCCGCACCGTGCGCACCAACCAGCCCGAGGGCCTGATCGCCGAGAGGCTCGGTGCGTTGCAGGAACGCTACAGCGACATCGACATCGGCTCCTATCCCGGCTTCCGCAACGGAAGGCCCAGCGTGCAGCTGGTGCTGCGCGGCACCGACGACCAGCGCCTGGCCAGCGCCTCGGTCGAGCTGCAGGCCTTCCTGCGCGAGATGGGCGGCGAGGCCGAGGAGTTCGTGCAGTAGAGTAGGCCATGCCTCGTTGGCGGTATTGGCTCGAGGGCGTGGCGTTTGTCGTTCTGCCGGCGATCGCCATCGCCGTCCTGGCGTGGATCGTGTCACGACAACTGCCTTATGGCGCGGAGCTGCATGGCTTCGAGGCGGCGCTGCTCGATCATGCGCGACGCTGGCACGACGGCGCGCCGGTCTACGGCCCGCCCGACGTGCTGTTCACCCCCTTGCTCTACGCACCGGGTTTCTGGTGGGCGACGGCGGCGGTCGGCAGTGTCGTCGGCCTCGACCTCACGGCCGCGCGCATCGTTTCGGCGCTGGCGCTGGCCGGCGCGATGGCCTGCCTGTTCGACCTCGCTCGGCGCCTCACCGGTGACTGGCGCCATGGCGTACTGGCCGCCGGTTTCTATGCCGCGACCTTTGCCATCGCGCAGGGGCGCGCCACGATCGGTCTGGTCGATGGCCCGGCGACCGCCCTGGCGCTCGGTGCCGCGGTCGCCCTGTCGCGCATGCAGAGCTGGCGCGGTGCGACGGTCGCCGGGCTCCTGCTGGTCGCGGCGGCCTTCACCAAGCAGAACATGCTGGTGCTCGTCGTGGCGGCGGGCATCTGGACGATGCTCTACCGCCGTCCTCTGCTCTGGCCGTTGATCGCCGTGACCGGAAGCGTCGGCCTGGGGCTGACGGCGTGGCTGATCGCATCGACCGATGGCTGGTTCGCCACCTATGTCATCCGCATACCGCTCGCGGTGCCGTGGCGCTGGGGGGCGTTGGGCGGCTTTCCGTTGACCGATCTGCGGCCGGTGTGGCCGGCCTTGCTCGTGGTCGCGGCAGCCGTGCTGTGGCCTCGATCCGACAGCGAGCGCGTGACGGCGCAGGAGTCGCTGGCAGTCCTGATCGTGGCGGCCCTGCTGACATCGTCTTGGCTCGGCCGCCTGCACCAGGGCGGCCATGTCAACGCATTGATCGCGTCGATGGCGGGTGTCGCGCTGGCTCTGTCGGTCGCGGCCCACCGCCTGGCGCCGAAGCTCGCTGCCGCATCGGGCACGCGCATGGGCCATGTCCACGTGCCGCTGCTCGTGATCGCGCAGTTCGCCTTGCTCGCTTATGACCCGCGCGCGTACGTGCCCCCGGCGACGGGCGCTGCCGATGTCGCGGCGATCCGCAGCGATCTGCGCACCTTGCCGCAGCCGCTGTTCCTGCCGGGCGACGGCTACTGGCTCGACACCGTGACGGGCGCCGAGTCCTTCGCCACCAACGATCTCGGCTACCTCAAGGGCGAGCCTTGGTACGCCGAGGTCCTGGAAGCCAGCGACAAGGCCGTGCTCGAGGGCCGCTACGCCGCCGTGGTGTTGCCCACCTTCCTGGTCGACGCCTATCGCGACGAGCTCGCGCCGCACTACCGCTTCGATCGCTGGGTCGGGCCGCGCGACCGGCCGGTCGGCATCCGGCACACCGATCTCGTCGGCTGGCACACCTATCCCTATGCGGTCTTCCTGCGCACGCCCTGAGGCGGCCTCTGCCATCGGCGGAGAATCTGCTCGCGATATGCGAGTCGAAACTGCCGGAGGCCATCGTCGCGCTCTATGAGTGACGCGCTCCGGCATTTTGTCGTACACGAAAGAACTTGCAGCGCGCGGCGAGCCACATGCCTTAACTTCGCCGCAGTTGGACGACCCTTTGCGCCCGCGTGCTTCGTCAAGGCGGCGCAACAGACACAGACAATGAAGGGGGCCGCATGGCAGCCGATCGCCCTTTGGGCATCCTGATGCTCGACACGCGCTTCCCGCGGATCGTCGGCGATATCGGCAATGCCGAGACCTTTCCGTTCCCGGTGATCTTCCAGAAGCTCGAGGGCGTCGGCCCGAGTGATGCCGTCGCCGCGGCGCCCGACCGCCCGCGCATCCGCGCGGCGCTGGCAGCCAATGCAAAAGCGCTGGCCGAGAAGGGGGCGATCGGCATCTCGACCAGCTGCGGATTCCTGGCGCTGTTCCAGCAGGCGCTGGCGATGGTTTCGCCGGTGCCGGTGGCGACCTCGGCGCTGATGCTGGTGCCGATGATGGCGCGCACTCTGCCGGGCGGCCGCCGCGTGGGCGTGATCACCGCCAGCCGCGAGAACCTCACCGCCGCGCACCTGGCGGCCGTCGACGCCTCGCGTGACACGCCGGTCGAGGGCATGCCGCCCAACGGCTCGTTCGCCCGCACCTTCCTCGCCAACGGCACCGAGCTGGACCGCGACGAGGTCGAGCGCGAGACCCTGCTGGCCGGCCGCCGCCTGGTGGCGCGTCACCCGGATGTCGGCGCCGTGGTGCTCGAATGCACCAACCTGCCGCCCTATGCCGCCGCCCTGCGGCGCGACCTGGGCCTGCCGGTCTATGACGTGACCGACCTGCTACGCCTGTTCCACGCCGGCCTGAAACGCGCGTGACCCGCGTCATCGCGCCGTCATTCGGGCGCCTTCAAAGTTTATCCACAGGGTGCTAGACTCCATCGCTTTCCCGGCCCGAGCCGGTACGGAAAGCCAAGAATGTCGTTGTCCGATAAGCCCCCGAAGGCGCCCGGCGCCCGCCGCCACATCCGCCTGACCTCGCATCCCTCGGCCGGTGCGGCCCAGCCCGTGCCGCTGAAATGGGGTGCGCCGACCGCCGCCGAGCGCGGGCCGGTGATCGCCACCTTGAGCCAGCCGGCGCGCCGCAACGCCATCGGCGTGCATGCCGGCGCCTATGGCATCTACCGCGCGCTGGCGATCGCCGCGCATACGCTCGACCCCAACCACCGCGCCGACCTCACCAACACCGCGCCGGCGGTGCCGATCGGCCCGTTCCCGCAATGGGGCGATCCCGAGAAGATCGTGTCCTTCGACCCCTGGGGCCATCTCGTCGCCGAGGTCTTCGCCGATCGCCTGGCCGAGGGCCTCGACATCCGCCCGACCATCGCCGTGACCAAGGCGCATGTCGGCATGCCCGAGATCAAGGACGCCATCGAGGCCGGCCGGCTGAAGCCCGACGGCGAGGTGCTGCTGGCCTCGGGCGACGTGCGCGTCACCAAGGCGGCGATCGAGCCGGTGTGGTGGCTGCCCGGCGTCGCCAAGCGCTTCGGCATCGCCGAGACCGATCTGCGCCGCGCACTTTTCGAGCAGACCGGCGGCATGTATCCGGAGCTGGTGACGCGGCCCGACCTCAAGGTCTTCCTGCCGCCGATCGGCGGCATGACGCTGTACTTCTTCGGCGACGTCACCAAGCTCGGCCAGCCGCAGACAAAGATCGCCTGCCGCGTCCACGACGAGTGCAACGGCTCCGACGTCTTCGGCTCCGACATCTGCACCTGTCGGCCTTACCTCGCGCACGGCATGGAGCTGTGCGTCGAGCAGGCGCAGCAGGGCGGCGTCGGCCTGGTCGTCTACAATCGCAAGGAAGGCCGGGCGCTGGGCGAGGTCACCAAGTTCCTGGTCTACAACGCACGCAAGCGGCAGGTCGGCGGCGACAGCGCGGCGCAGTATTTCGCGCGCACCGAATGCGTCGCCGGCGTGCAGGACATGCGCTTCCAGCAGCTCATGCCCGACGTATTCCACTGGCTGGGCATCACGCGCATCGACCGCTTCGCCTCGATGAGCAACATGAAGTCGGGCGCGCTGCGCGAGATGGGCATCGAGATCGGCGAGCAGGTCGAGATCCCACCCGAGCTGATCCCGCCCGACGCGCAGGTCGAGATGGATGCCAAGAAGGCCGCCGGCTACTTCACCGTCGCCAAGCCCGACGACGCCGAGCTGGCCAAGCCGAAGGGCAGGGGACTGACTGAGTGATGCCCGACGTCTCGCCGTTGGCGGCGTCGGCGATCGCCCGCCTGCGCGACCCGGCGACGATCCGCGAGCGTGCCGAGATGGTGCTGCGTTCCGTCGAGGATGGACAGTCGCCGCATTTCGCGCTCGACGCCAACGGCCTCGAGAACGCCGTGCGCCTGACACTCGCGGTGATCCACGAGAGCTTTCCCGATCCGCGCACGGTGCCGTTCCACGCGCGCTGGCGGCATTTCGAGGTCGGCGGCCGCGACCG
>CAYNOF010000261.1:0-7946 GCA_964398335.1 uncultured Rhizobiaceae bacterium | reverse complement strand
GCCGGTGGGTTTCATCGCCAACAACCCGCTTTTCGCGGCCGGGATGCTCGACGGCAACGCCTGCGACAAGGCTGCACATTTCATCGCGGTCTGCGACGCCTTCGGCTTGCCGCTGATCTATCTCGTGGACGTGCCGGGCTTTGCCATCGGCACGGCGGCCGAGCGCAGCCGCATGCCACGCCGCAGCGCCAAGCTGGTCCATGAGCTCGGCAATGCCTCCGTGCCGCGCATCTCCGTGGTGCTGCGCAAGGGCTATGGCCTCGGCTACGTGGCGATGTGCGGTGGCCGCGGCTTCAATGCCGATGCCTGCTTCGCCTGGCCCACGGCGGAGATCTGCGCCATGTCGGTCGAGGGCGCTGTCGACATCGCCTATCGCAAGGAGATTCGCGCCGCAGCCGATCCGGCAGCGCGCCGGGCCGAGCTGATCGCAGAGGCCAAGGACCGGCTCGGCGGGCTGCGCGCGGCCGAGCATTTCGGCATCGACGACGTGATCGACCCACGCGACACGCGACGCCTGATCATCGAGACCCTGCGCACGGCGCCGCAGCGGCGGTCCCTGAACCTGCCGCCCAAGTACCGCTCGATTGCGCCGATCTAGACTGGGAGAACGGACATGAAGATCGGCTTCGTCGGCCTCGGCCGCATGGGCGGCGCCCTGGCGCGACGCCTCATGCGGGAGCATCGCCTGTGCGTCTACGACGTGCGTCCCGAGGCGCGGCAGGCTTTCGCGAGCGAGGGCGCGGAGGCGATGCCGAGCCTCGAGGCACTCGCGCGCACCTGCGACGTCGTGCTGACCTGCCTGCCGACATCGGCGGAGGTGCGCGACGTGATCTTCGGCGCGGGCGGCCTGGCAGGCGCGCTGCGCACCGGCGCGCTGATCGCCGACATGACGACCGGCGATCCCAATGCGACGCGCCGGATGGCGGAGGAACTGCGACCGCGCGGCATCGAGCTGATCGACGCGCCCGTCAGCGGCGGGCCGCACGGCGCCGTCGCCGGCACGATCGCCATCATCGTCGGCGCGACGGCCGCGCAGTTCGAGCATGTGCGTCCGCTCCTCGCCGTCATCAGTCCCAATATCTTCCACACCGGCGCGGTCGGCTCGGGCCAGACCATGAAGCTGGTGAACAACGTCATCGCCGCCGGCGTGCGCGCCGCGACCTTCGAGGCCGTGGCGCTGGGCGTGAAGAACGGGCTCGACCTCAAGACCTGCGTCGAGATCCTGGCGAAGGGCACGGCGCGCAGCTACACGACGGAGCTGGCGCTGCCCAGCCTGCTCGACCCCGATCGCAAGATGACCTTCACGCTCGGCCTGATGCACAAGGATGTCAGGCTCGCCACCGACGTGGCGGCGCAGTCGGGTGTGCCGATGCCGCTGGCCTCCGCCGTTCGCGAGATCTTCCAGACCGCGATGAACGAGCTCGGCGCCGAGACCGATCTCAACGACCTCATCCGGGTCTGCGAACGCCAGGCGCGGATCCAGATCGTTCCCGCATGAGCGCCGACACACGTCGAATGCTGGCCGTGATGTGCCGCGCGTGGGCCGAGTATGCCGCGCTGCCGCTGGAAAGCGTGCCGTGTCCGGCCATGAGGCCGCGCGGCGTGCGCATCGCCGTTCATGCCGCCGGCGTCAGCTTCGCCACGACCCTGATCACGGCGGGACAGCATCAGACCAAGCCGCCGCTGCCGTTCACGCCGGGCACCGAAGTGGCCGGCGTGGTGACGGAAATCGCGCCCGGCGTGACGCGGGTGAAGATCGGTGATCGCGTTTGCGCCGCGCCGGAGTGGGGCGGGCATGCGGAAGAGGTGGTCGCGCTTGAGCACAACGTCTTTGCCATCCCGGACAGCCTGCCCTTCACGACGGCGGTGCAATTCCCGCTGTCCTACGGCACGGCCTATGGCGCCCTGGTATGGCGGGCCAGGATCAAGCCGGACGAGGTCCTGCTGGTCTTCGGCGCAGCCGGCGCCGTGGGCCTGGCCGCGGTCGAGGTCGGCAAGGCGCTGGGTGCCGAGGTGATCGCCTGCGTGAGCTCGCCCGAGAAGGCGGCGGTGCCGCGCGATCATGGCGCCGATCACGTCCTGGTCGGACCGCCCGAAGCGCTGCGCGACGACATCCGGCGCATCACAGGGGCGCGGGGTGTCGACGTCGTGTTCGATCCGGTCGGCGGTGCGGCCTTCGAGGTGGCGATGCGGCTGGCCGGTCCGATGGCGCGCCTGATCGTCATCGGTTTCGCCTCGGGCCAGCGTCAATCGGTACCGGCCAACATCCTGCTGGTGAAGAACATCGACGTCATCGGCTTCTATTTCGGCCGATACATCTGGGACGGGATCGTGCCGCGGGTTCCCTGGGACGACCAGGTGGCGGACGCCCTGTCGCAGCTCTTCCTCTGGTACGAACAGGGCCTCCTCAAGCCCACGGCGTCGTTGCGCTTTCCCCTGGCGCGCTATCGCGAGGCGATGGACGGTGTGATCCAGCGCAAAGGGATCGGCAAGGTCGTGCTCGAAATGCCGGTCTCGCAGGCTGCTGGCGACGACGGGTAGGCCGCCCCGCATTGCGCTCCCGGATGGCTTCGGCTACAGCGAGGCCGCCCATGCCGAAACCATCCTCGAAGGCGGCCCCCAAGACGCCGCGGCGGCAACGCAGGACCAACCAGCAGCGCCGCCAGGAATCCGACAAGCGGCTGCTCGATGCCGGCCTCCGGCTGGTGGCCGAGAAGGGTGCGGCCGGCGCCACGCTCGGCGATATCGGCATCGCGGCCGGCTTCAGCCGCAGCCTGCCGCTCGAGCGGTTCGGCTCGAAGCTGCAATTCCTCATCGCGCTGGTCGACCGTACCGAGGACTGGTTCAACCAGTGGGCCTTCGCCGACCTCAAGGGAAAAGAGGGCCTCGAAGGACTGACGGCACGCATCGAAGCCCATCTGGCGTCGGCGACGGCGAGCTGGGACGCCACGAGCGCGCTCTTCATGCTGTACTTCGAAGCGCTGACCGTGGTGCCCGAGCTGCGGCCGCGGGTGACGGCCGTCGGCCATGCCTATCGCTCCGCCCTGCGCGATCTCATCCGGCAGGGCCAGGAAAGAGGCGAGATCCGTCGGGACATCGACGCTGAGATCGAAGCCACCGCCCTGTTCGGTGCGATTCGCGGTTCGATTGCGCTGTGGCTGTTCGAACCGAAGGCCATCGATCTGAAGCAGGTCGGCCGGACGCTGGCGGAAAACACCAGGCGGTCGCTCGCCGCTGAGACCGATCGGCCTCGTTCGAGAAGCCGGACCGCCAAGCCCCCGCCGACACGAAAAAGCCGGCCACGCGGGCCGGCTTAGTCGTCGTCACATTGGTCGGAGTGAGAGGATTCGAACCTCCGGCCCCTAGCTCCCGAAGCTAGTGCTCTACCAGGCTGAGCTACACTCCGGCGGTGGGCTTGCGCGCCTGATCGGCGCGAAGCGGCGCGGGTTATAGCGTCCGCTTGTGGCCCGAGCAAGGCTGGTGGTTGGGGCCATTGGGGGCGCTATTCCACCATCATGCCGGCCGCCTGCACGATCGCAGCGTAGCGCTGGCGTTCGGCGGCGATGAAATCGGCGAATTCCCGGGGATTGCTGCCCGCGATGTCGCCGCCCTGGCTGGCGACGATGCCCTTGACGGCCTCGGATCTGGTCGCCCGAACCGCCTCGTCGGCGAGCCGCTTCACCAGGGCCTCAGGCATATCCCGGGGGCCGACCAGGCCGTACCAGGCGACCGATTGATAGCCCGGTACCCCGGCCTCCGAGACCGTGGGCAGGTTGGGATAGTAGGGGCTGCGCTTGGTCGAACTCACCGCCAGCGCCCGCATCCGGCCCGTGGTGATCAGGTCGGCCGAATTGGGCTGGGTGATCATCATGTTGACGTTGCCCGCCATCAGGTCGAGCTGCGCCGGATTGCCGCCCTTGTAGGCGACATGGGTCATGGTCACGCCGGCCATGTGCGCCAATAGCGCGCCGGCGAGGTGCTGCGAGGAACCGTTGCCGCCCGAGGCATAGGTCACCGGCGGCGAGGCCGCCTTGGCCAGCGCCAGCAGCTCGCCGAGCGTATTCGCCTTGACCGCGGGGTGCACCAGCACGAGCTGCGGGAACGTGGCGATCAGGCTGATCGGCGTGAAGTCCTTGTCGCCGTCATAGGGCAGCTTCTTGTAGATCAGCGGATTGATCGCGTGGCCCATGGCGACGACCGACAGCGTGTAGCCGTCGCCCGGCGCCTTGGCGACGATCTCGCCCGCGACCACGCCGTTGGCGCCGGCGCGGTTGTCGGCGACCACGGGCTGGCCCCAGACCGTGGTGAAATGCTGACCCACCGCGCGCGCCAGCAGGTCGGTCGTGCCGCCCGGCGCGAAGGGGATCACCATGCGGATCTGCTTGTCCGGATAGGGCGCCTGCGCCCGCGCGACGACGGGCGCGAGCGCCAGCGCGCCCAGGCCCTTGAGGAAATCGGCGCGTCTCATTGCAGGTAGTAGCCCGACGGCGTGCCCTTGATCGTCGTGCGCTCGAGGTGGCGGATCTTGCCCTCCTCGTAGTCGCCCAGCGCGACATGCATGGTGCAGCGGTTGTCCCACAGCACGATGTCGTTGGTACGCCACTGGTGGCGGTAGATGAATTGCGGCCGCGTCGCGTGCTTCACGAGGTAGTCGATCAGCGGCTTGCTCTCCTCCTCGGTCATGCCGACGAAGCACGAGACCTTCTCGCCGATATAGAGCGCCTTGCGGCCGGTCTCGGGATGCACGCGCACCAGCGGCTGGGCGATCGGCGGGTTGAGCTTGGCCTGCTCGACGGCGCGGTCGGAGCTGAGGTCGGCGATCTTTCGCGTGCCGGTGTGGATGCCGTGCAGGTCGGCGATCAGCTTCTTCATGCCGTCCGAGAGCGCGTCGTAGGCCCTGGTCATGTTGGTGAACATGGTATCGCCGCCGACGTCGGGGATGGTGATGCCGCGCAGCGCCGAGCCCAGCGACGGCACCGGCGTGAACGACATGTCCGAGTGCCAGAGGTGGCCGGTGTACTTGGAGTCCGAGGGCGCGCCGTTGGCCTTGGGGATGTTGGTCACCAGCAAGAGCTCGGGATAGTCGGGATGCCGGTCGCGCGGCAGCGAGTCGTGCGTGTCGAGCTCGCCGAAGCGGCGGCTGAAGGCGATGTGCTGCTCGCGCGTGATGTCCTGGTCGCGGAACAGCAGGATGCCGTAGTCGAGAAAGGCGCGGTGGATCTGGTCGAACTCGGAGTTGCTCAAGGTCTTGCCGAGATCGACACCCTGCACCTCCGCGCCCAACGCGTTGGACAGCCGGCGAAGCGTAATCGTCATGGGTTTCCTCACACTTGTTGGCGCAACGCTACTATGCGCGGCGGGTGCCGTCGCCAGACGGAATCGGTTGTCGGCAATGCGCCCGGCACCTAACGTCGCGGCGGGAGAAATCGCTCGAGGGAACCCCTGATCATGAACGCGCCCGACCGCCTGCGTGCCCTGTTGAACAAGCCGGACTTCGTCGTCATGCCGGCGGTGTGGGACGGGCTGACCGCCAAGCTCACCGCCGAGGCCGGCTTCGAGACCGCGTTCATGTCGGGCTCCTGCGTCGCCGCCAGCCGGCTGGGCGGCCCCGACCTCGACCTCGTCTCCTTCGGCGAGATGTTCGACTCCTTCAACAACATCCGTGGCGCGGCGCCCGATCTGCTGGTGCTGGCCGACGGCGATCACGGCTACGGCAACGCCATGAACGTGCAGCGCACGGTGCGCGCCTATGGCCGAGCTGGCGCCGCTGCGATCCTGATCGAGGACAAGATCACGCCGCGCGCGCTGACCTCGGCCGGCAAGCCGTGCCTGCCGCGCGAGGAAGCGCGCATGAAGATCCGTGCCGCGGTACAGGCCGCCAGGGATTCCGGCATCCTGATCCTGGCGCGCACCGATTGCCGGCCGACGCAGGGCATCGACGAGGCGGTGGCGCGCATCGAGATGTATGTCGAGGAAGGCGCCGACATCATGTTCCTCGACTCGCCGGCCGACGAGGGCGAGATCAGGCGCGCGGTCGCCGCGGCCAGGGGCAAGCCGTCCTTCGCCGTGCTGTCGCCCGGCGCGCCGCGCTCGACGCCCTCGCAGACCGAGGCCGCCAAGCTGGGCTTCAAGATCGGCACCTATCCGACCGGCATGCTGTCGCCGGCGGTGGCCGGCATGAAGGCCGGCCTCGCGGCTTTGAAGGCAGGCGAGGCGGCGGCAAAGAGCGCGCTGCCGCCGCCGGAACTGCGCGCAACGCTGGGCTACGACGTCTACGACGTACAGGCCAAGCCGTTCATCGCGAAGTGACGGAGGGCGGTCAGTCGATCGCCTTCACCGCTTCGGCGATGGTCGAGAACAGGCGATCGATCTCGCTCTCGTTGATGATCAGCGGCGGCGACAGGACCAGCGCGTCGCCCGCCGAGCGCACCAGCACGCCCTTGTCGTAGCAGAGATTGGCGGCCTCGGCGGCGCGGCTTGCGGCGGCACCCGGCTTGGGTTCCAGCTCGATCGCCGCGAGGATGCCGACGTTGCGGATGTCGACGATGCGCGGCATGCCCTTCAGTGCGTGCGCCGCGGACTCCCAGCGCGGCGCGATCTTCGCCGCGCGCTCGAAGATGGTCTGGTCGCGATAGACGTCGAGCGTGGCGATACCGGCCGCGCAGGCCAGCGGGTGGCCCGAATACGTGTAGCCGTGGAACAGCTCGATCATGCCCTCGGGCCCGCGCATGAAGACGTCCCATACCTTGTCGTGCGCGATCACGCCGCCCATCGGCACGGCGCCGTTGGTCATGCCCTTGGCGCAGGTGATGAGATCGGGCGTCACGCCGAAGGCCTGCGAGGCGAAGGCGGCGCCGACTCGGCCGTAGCCGGTGATCACCTCGTCGAAGATCAGCAGGATGCCGTGCCTGTCGCAGATCGCGCGGAGCTTCTCGAGATAGCCCTGGGGCGGCGGCAGCACGCCGCCCGAGCCGGTCACCGGCTCGATGATCACCGCGGCGATGGTCGAGGGATCGTGCAACGCGCAGATGCTCTCCAACTCGTCCGCAAGGTGCGCGCCCCAGGCCGGCTGGCCCCTGGAGAACGCGTTGTGCTCGAGATCGAGCGTGTGGTTGAGGTGGTCGGTCTCGGGCAGGAAGGGCCCGAAATCCTTGCGGTGGCGGCCGATGCCGGAGACCGACAGTCCGCCCCAGCCCATGCCGTGATAGCCCTTGGCGCGGCCGATGAAGCGCGTGCGGCCGACCTCGCCCTTGGCGCGATAGTAGGCGCGCGCCAGCTTCAGCGCGGTGTCGACCGCCTCGGAGCCGGAGTTCACGAAGAACACGTGGTCCATGCCGGCCGGTGCGATCTCGGCGATGCGCGCGGCGAACTCGAAGGCCAGCGGGTGGCTCATCTGGAACGAGGAGACGTAGTCGAGCTGCTCGGCCGCCGCCTTGATCGCCTGCACGATCGGGCGCTGGTTGTGGCCGGCGTTGACGCACCACAGGCCGGCCATGCCGTCGAGCACCTGCCTGCCCTCGGTGGTCGTGTAGTACATGCCGTCGGCGCCGGCGAAGAGCTTGGGGTTGGCCTTGAACGCGCGATTGGCGGTGAAGGGCAGCCAGTACGGCTCCATGCGGCTGCGGTTGGGCGCGGTCATCGCGGTCATGCGGGTACTCCTCGGATCGAAATTCTCAGCGATCGAAGCGATCGCGCAGGCGCAGCCAGGCGCCGCCGACGGCGACGTAGAGGCGGCGCATCTGGTGGAACGGGATCGTCTGCAGCGACGTCACCGGCATCGGCAATGTCTCGGGATCGGCGCCGTCGAGCAGATCGGCGAGCACCGGCCCGATGGCGCAGCACCAGGCCACTCCCTTGCCGTTGCAGCCGATATGGGCGAAGGCGCCGTCGCCCAGCGCGAAGATGCGCGGCAGCCGGTCGATGGTGATCGCGACCTGGCCGCCCCA
>CAYNOF010000260.1:0-1914 GCA_964398335.1 uncultured Rhizobiaceae bacterium | reverse complement strand
ATGAACGAGCGCCAGATCGCGCAGACCTTCGGCCGCCCGGTCTTCACCCGCGAAGACGGCCCCTCGCGCCTGCTGCGCTTCCGCAGCGATGCCTGCGACCTCGACCTGTTCCTGTACCAGACCGGCGCCGGCTGGCAGGTGCGGCACGCCGAGGCGCGCGATCCGCGCCTGCGTCCGCTGCCCGTCAATCGCTGCGCCGGCTCCGTCGCGGCGCAGAAGCGCACGGCGTAGCTACTTCCCGCCGCGATCCTCGCGCCACAGGTCGAGCCGCTCCTGGATCGGCCGGTCGGAGAAGCTGAACAGCACCGATTCGCTCGACGCCTCGTGCGTCACCTTCATCCAGCTCGGCACGATGAAGTGGTCGCGTTTCTTCCAGCACATGCGCTGATCGCCGATCGTCGTCTCGCCCTCGCCTTCGACCACGGAGAACACCGTGCCGTCGGTGCTGCGATAGGGTGCCGTCGCGAAGCCCTTGGGCAGGAGCTGCATGAAGGTGCCCATGGTGGCGATCGGCGCGCCGCCGGTGGCGGGGTTCACGTAGCGCAGCTTGTGGCCGTGGCAGGGATCGGGTGCGCCGGCATTTGCCATGCGTGCCAGCGCCTCGCGCGTGCGGGCGTAGGGGTAGTTGAAGATCGGCGAGGCCTGGCGTGCGGGCCTGTGATCGACCGGCAGCAGCCCCGAGGCGTAGCGCGCATCGGAGTCGCCTTCGGGCCGCGTGACGGCCTGCTCGTCTTCGGCGCCGTTCTCGGCGAAGCCGGCGTTGAACATCGCCACGATCGGGATGTCGAGGCCGTCGAGCCACACCATCGGCTTGGACGAATCGTTGCCGTGATCGTGCCAGGTCCACGACGGCGTGATGACGAAGTCGCCCTCGCGCATGATGGTGCGCTCGCCATCGACTGCGGTGTAGGCGCCCTCGCCCTCGACAATGAAGCGCAGCGCTGATTGCGTATGGCGATGGCTCGGTGCGATCTCGCCCGGCAGGATCAGCTGCAGGCCGGCGTACAGAGTCGGCGTGGCGCAGGCCGTGCCCCTCAGCGCCGGGTTCTCGAGGACCAGCACGCGGCGGATGGCCTCCTTTGCGGTGATCAGCGCGCCCGATTCCATGAGGTATGGCCGCACCTGATCGTAGCTCCAATGCGCCGGCACATATTTCGGCGCCGGCGACGGCGGCACGAGCTGGTGCATCGACTCCCACAGCGGCGCCATCGACAGCGCGCCGATGCGCTCATAGAAATCGCGACGGGCATTGGCGCCGGTACGCACGGGCTCGGCTGTCATGAGGCGGTCCATCCCAGATAGGGATGGCCACTATAACGCGGGAAGTCGCTACTCCGCTGCGGCGCGCAGCGGCAGGCCGTGGCGGGCGGCCATGCGGGCGCGGCAGGCGTCGCCGAAGGCGTGGAAGATCGCGCGTGACAGCGGATTCTCCAGCGCGCGGTGCTCGGGGTGCCATTGCACCGCCAGCATGAAGCCCGGCGAATCGGGCAGGCTGATCGCCTCGACCTGGCCATCGGGCGCCACGGCCTCGACGCGCGCGCCGGGCGCCACCTGGGCGATGCCCTGGCCGTGTAGTGAATTCACCTCGGCGTGGCGCAGGCCGGTGATGCGCTGCAGCAGCCCGCCCTCGGTGATGTCGATGGCGTGCGCCGGCGCGACCTTGGCCTCGAGGCTGTTGACGCGCGGCGAGCGATGGTCCATGCGGCCGGGGATCTCCTCGACATGCGCATGCAAGGTGCCGCCCAGCGCGACGTTGACCTCCTGGATGCCGCGGCAGATCGCCAGCAGCGGGATGCCGCGCTCGACGGCGCCGCGGATCACCGGCAGGGTCGTTGAATCGCGCGCCGGATCGGCCGCGACGCCCGGTCGCGGATCACGCCCGCCGGAGTGCCGCGGCTCGACGTTGGAGGGGCT
>CAYNOF010000259.1:0-6529 GCA_964398335.1 uncultured Rhizobiaceae bacterium | reverse complement strand
TGGTAGCGGTAGTCGATCAGCGTGTTCAGGCCATCGACGCATTCGACGACGATGTCGCCGCCCTTGCCGCCGTCACCGCCGTCGGGGCCGCCATACTCGATGAACTTCTCGCGCCGGAAGCTCACCGATCCGGGCCCGCCGGCGCCGGAGCGGACGAACACCTTGGCTTCGTCGAGGAATTTCATCGGGGAAGGGTCCTGAAACGAAAGAAGGGGAACGTCGCCGTTCCCCTCCGCATGCGCACTGGCTCGGGGAACGCCTATTCGGCGGCCACCGGCACCGGCTCGATGCTGACGAAGACCTTGCCGCCCCTGCGGGTGGTGAACTTCACCTTGCCGTCGGCGGTGGCGAACAGCGTGTGGTCGCGGCCGACGCCGACATTGGCGCCCGCCGCCATCCTGGTGCCGCGCTGGCGCACCAGCACGTTGCCCGACAGCACGGCCTGGCCGCCGAAGCGCTTGACGCCCAGGCGCTTGCTCTCGCTGTCGCGTCCGTTGCGGGATGAACCGCCTGCTTTATGGTGAGCCATACCTCTGCTCCTTGCCGCGCGCCGAGCCTAGCTCAGGCGACGATGCTCTCGATCTTGATCTGGGTCATCTCCTGGCGATGACCGTTCTTGCGCCGGGAGTTCTTGCGCCGGCGCTTCTTGAACACCAGCACGGTGTCGTTGCGCTTGTGGCCGACGATCGAGGCCGTGACCTTGGCCCCGGCGACCGTCGGCGCGCCGATCTTCAGCCCCGCGCCGGCGTCGATCGCCAGGATATCGGCAAGCTCGACCGACGAGCCGATCTCACCCTCGAGACGGTCGACCGAAACGACCTCATTGGCGGCGACGCGGTACTGCTTGCCGCCGGTGCGAATCACCGCATACATCGAAACACCCTGGGCCCGAAAAACGTGGAGGACGGGCCGCCGGCCCGCCCTCTGTCAAGGCGGCGCAATATACTGACGCGCCGAGCCGAGTCAACGCGAACCGCTGCGCCCGTCCGCGAGACTGGAGGCTGCGGCCAAGGGCAAAGCAAAACAATGGCTTAGACGGCAGCGCCTAGCGCTCGTTGGCCGAGCCGGTCCTCGTCCGGGTCAGGGTCGGCGTGCTCGCCGCCGTGGTTGTCGTCGAGGGCGAGAAAAGCGCCTTGGCGTCCTGCATGGCGTGCCGTGCCGCAGCCCGGGCCTCGCCGAAGGCGCGCGAGATGGCGTTGGGCCCATTGGTGTTGGCCCGTCCGGCAGCGGAGATATGGCTCGCCGAGTTGCCGCCGAAGCCACCGCGACCGGCGCCGTGGCCCTGGCCGGTACCTGGGCCCTGGCCCACGCCTTGGCCCCCGCCATTGCCGCCACCCACCCCAACGCCGTTGCCGGGGCCGCTGCCAGGACCGCCACCGGCGCCCCCGCCGCCCCCGCCGCCTCTGCTGAAGGCCGGCTGGACGAACGCCAGCGCCGCCACGACTGCCAATACGCCGGTGGCCAGACGAGTGGCCGTGCGCGTTCGGGTCACGGAAGCCTCCTCGGGGCAGTGATTTCGCATGGCATCGAGCAGGCTTGGCCGGGAGTATGGCGAAAACGCGGCGGTCGTCGGTGCGAACACCGGGAGGTCGCCGGCGGGCACCGTGCTTGCCCGACCCCAACCCCGTCGCTTATACAGGCGCCCGCGCCGGGCGACCCACGGCGCACCCTGCCTGCCAGGGTCTGCGGAGAGGTGCCAGAGCGGTCGATCGGGGCGGTCTCGAAAACCGTTGTGCGCGCGAGCGTACCGAGGGTTCGAATCCCTCCCTCTCCGCCATTCGCCGCAGAAGTGTTGCCGAGTACGGCGACGACCCGGCTCGTGGTTCGTCCGATTGGGAGACCAGTACGTCAGGCTGGGAAGCTGGAGCGCAGCCGAGGCGACTTTGCCCCCGACGTTGGCGCGGCAGCCTATCCCTCATGGAAGGCTGAGGACGAGCCGACACCCGAAGGCGCCCCATGAAAAGCGATGCTGTCTGGCCTCTGCGATGGGCTGGTATGAGTGGAAGAGCCAAACAGCAAGAAGAAGAAGCAGCCCTGCCACCTTCAGCCGATGACTCCAACGCGGGCGTTCGGTGGGGTCTAAAGGCGACGGCGGGCAAGGCGTCGTTTCCTTCAGCATCGCCACCACCGATGCCCAGTCATCCATCTCGCGCCCGGAGCTCGTGAGTCGCCTCGAAGCAGGCTCGCTGATTTAGCGCTGCGCTAGCAGATCATGGCTCCCTCAACCGTTTGGTGGCATCCTTCTCGTCGGACCAATAATTCAGAGTGGGCGGGCAGGATGAGCAGTCCTCGTGAGTTCGCCATCCGCTTCATCAAGGCCATGCCGCACCTGCGACCCGGGGCTCGGGTCTCGGACGTCTCGATGGGCGATGCCGCCAAATTGACGGCGGCTCAGGTCGAAAAGGCAATCCGGTACGCCGTCTATGAAGGCTGGCTCCGCGAGTCGAGCAACGGGGGATGGATCATCACGGAGAAAGGCCAGGGAGTACGCGAATACGCAGCGCAGTCCGAGCAGGAACAACCGGCGGAGAAGAAGGAGAAAGAAAAAGAAACTTCGATGATCAAGAGAATTACGGATTGGCTGACGTCCTTGAAAGGTCTTGTCGCCGCCGCCACCGCTCTTATCGCGGCCTTCGTGGCCTTCTCCGGTCAATTGGACAAGCTGTGGCCCGACAGTCCGGCGCCGAACTCCGTAGAGGCACTGGGCGATTCGGTATGGATACCACCTGTACTCCCTGACCCGCTGACGAAGCAGTTTCAAGCATTCAGCCCGAAACTGGTTATCCAATATCAGACTCTGCCTCCCACCGCGCGATTGGAGATCAGATGCGGATTTAAGCCACCGAAAGGCAATGACGGCGCTTGCAGCAGCGGCGTATTCAATACCACCGATGGCACAGCCGTCGTCCTCACGGATGCCATTCCCGAGGGGCTCTTCAAGCTTGCCGTTTCAGGTACCGCGGATACGTCGGAGGTTCATATTCTCGTCAACGGCGCGAGCTTCGGACGTGTCGTTCTTGGCGCGGCCGGACAGGGGTTCGACATGAAATTTGCGGTCAGCAAGGACCGGGCATTTGCCTTTGCCAACGTCGACCCGCGCGGCGTTTACAAAGCCAGGTGAGTCAGGCGGTTGCGTGCGGAAAGAGCCCATGTCTACGCCGTGCAGACCGGCGGCTCCGGACCCGACATGCCACCGTGCGGGCCATGTAGCTGCTGTGGATCGGTCGCTGTTCTAATCGCGCGGGCGCGCCGCCTTTCCATGGCGGCTCATGGCCTGGCCGTCGTCGGGCCGCAGTTCCGAGAAGACCGCTGACGACAACACGGTCAGCGCACCCAACAGCAGGAAGGCCTGGCTGGTGCCGTGGATGATCGCATCGGGCTGCGAATGCAGTTCGGGCGGGACGAAGAGGGCGGCGACCACGGCGGCGCCGGCAACGCCGAAGCTGACCGACAGCTGCTGACCGGTGGCGGCGATCGTGCTGGCGCCGCCGGTCTGCGCGCCGTAGACGTCGGCATACACCAGCGTGTTCATGCAGGTGAATTGCATCGACCTGAAGAAGCCCAGCGCGAACGCCTGCACGACGATGAGCCAAACCGGCGTGCCGACGCCTATGGTGGCGAATGACATGATCAGCAGCCCGACCACGATGGTGTTGCCTACCAGCATGTTGCGATAGCCCAGCCGCGCGAGAATGGACGGCATGAAGGACTTGATGCCCATCGAGGCCACCGCCTGTGGCAGGACCAGTAGGCCCGACTGGATCGGCGAGAAGCCCAGGCCGATCTGATAGAGCAGGGGGAACAGGAACGGGACGCCGCCCAGGCCAAGGCGCGCGACGAAGCCGCCGCTCACCGCGGCCCGGAAGGTGCGGATCCTGAACAGGCCCAGGTTGAGCAAGGGAAATGCCGCCACGGCGGCGCGCAGACCGTACCCGGCGAGCAACAGGAACGCGAGCGCCAGCAGGACGATCATCTCGGTGATGCTCAGGCGATGGTCGCCGAACACCTGCAGGACGTAGGACAGAAGAGCGATGCCGCCGCTGAACAGCACCATGCCCAGCATGTCGAGCGGATGGCTCTTGGGTTCGCGGTAGTCCGGCAGGTGGCGATACACGAAATAGATGCCGAGCAGCCCGACCGGGAGATTGACGAAGAACAAGCCGCGCCAGTTGACGTAGGTGACGATCAGGCCGCCGGCGACCGGGCCGACCATGGGCCCGACCTGGCCCGGGATGGCGACGAAGCTCATGACATTCAGCAGGTCGGCCTTGCTGTAGGTGCGGGCCAAGGTCATGCGGCCCACCGGCATCATCATGGCGCCGCCCATGCCCTGCAGCACGCGGCAGGCCACCAGCATGTCGATGCTGGTGGCGAAACCGCACAATACCGAGCCCAGCGTGAAAAGACCGATCGCCGACGAGAAGATGCGTCGCGTGCCGAAGCGGTCGGCCATCCAGCCGCTCACCGGAATGAACACGGCCAGGCTCAGCGTATAGCTTGCCAACACCGACTTCACGGCAAGCGGCGTGACCTCCATCGACTGGGCGATCGCGGGAACGGCGGTATTGAGGATCGTCGTGTCGAGCGACTGCATGAAGAACGCTACGGCGACCAGCCATGGCAGCAGCCTTTTGGCCGCGTCGCTGGCCGTGGACGAAGCGGAACTCGACATTGACGTCATGGTGAAAGGATAACGCAGCCTGCCATCGCGCAATTGCAGGTCAGTCCGTCGATTGCTTCAAGGACCGGCGCGCGATCAGGCGGGGCAGCATGCGGTCGTGCTACCCTGTGCCCTGTCGGGGAGGCAACGGCGATGGCGCGGATCGTCCTGGGGATCGGTACCTCACACACACCCCTCCTGTCGCTGGATCCATCGGCGTGGCACAACCGGGCCAAGGCGGACTACGAGAACCCCGGGCTGACGCTTGCAGATGGCCGCTCGGTATCCTACCGCCAGCTCGTCGAGTTGCGCGGCGAGCCATACGCCGGTGTCGCGACGCCTGAAGTCTTCGCCACCCTGGCAGATCGCTGCCGCAAGCACCTCGATCATCTGGCGGCCGAGATCGCACGGGCCAAGCCGGACCTCGTGGTGATCGTCGGGGACGACCAGGCGGAGCTTTACAGTCCGGGCAACATTCCGGCATTCGCCATCTTCTGCGGCCATGAGATCGCGACCCATGCCTATGCCGGCCCGCTGCCCGCCTGGCGCAAGCCGGTGGCCGAGGCCTATGCGATGGACAAGGTCCACCGCTTCCCGGCGGCGGCGGAATTCGCGCACGGCATCGTCCAGAGCCTCATCGGGCAGTCGGTCGACGTGACGATCGCCACCGACGTGCCCGAACCCGAGAAGTTCGGCTTCGGACACGCCTTCGGCTTTCCGATCAAGCGGCTCTTCGGCGGTCGCTCGATCCCGGTCCTTCCGGTCATGCTCAACACGTACTTCCCGCCCAATGTTCCGACCTCGGCTCGATGCCTGGAGATCGGGCGGGCCCTTCGGACTGCCATCGAGGCCGTGCCGGACAGGCTGGACGTGGCGGTCCTGGCCTCCGGCGGGCTGAGCCACTTCGTCGTCGAGGAGGAACTCGACCGCATGGTGATCGACAGTCTTGGACAGGCCGATGGCGGCGCCCTCGGGTCGATCCCGCGGGAGGCGCTGCTGCAAGGGTCGTCGGAGATCCTCAACTGGGTCGTCACCGCCGGCGCCGTCTCGCGCCTGAAGCTGCGGTATGCCGCCTACGAGCCTCTTCGGCGCACGCCGGCCGGAACCGGCGTCGGCGCCGCCTTCGCCGTGTGGAAGCCCTGAACCGATGCGTGCGCTGGATCGGCACGGCTGAGCCATCGCGATGACACGATCTCTCCGCAAACTGCTGCTCGCAGTTGGGAGACCCCATGCGCCTCGGCCCGATCCTCCTCGCGTTGACCTGGTCATTCGCGGCGTCCCTGACGCTGGCGTTCGCGCAGGCGCCCTCTGCGTCCGATGACGCAGCGGTGTGCGGTCGCAAGGCACCGCCAGAGGATGAATACGAGCCGTCTTCGGACTACGCGCGCCGGGCGTCGTCGAAGGCGCCGTGCACCGTCTCCGACGACCGTCTCGCACGCGACGAGGCCACGATCCTGCAAGCGAAGCCGATCGCCGTGGCGCCCCGCAGCGTCTGGGATCGCAAGTCCAAACCGCAGTTCCTCGACTTGATCGGGCGGCGGTTCGAGCTGCAACCGGCCGAGCTCGCCGTGATCAACCGTGCCGGCGTCGCCGTGCCGGCGCGCCTCGAGGTGGCGAGCTTCACCTACGGCTATCACGAGATATTCCAGTCGCAGCTGCCGGTCTACATCACGGCGGATTCGATCTTCCATGCGATCTTCGCCTCGCACCAGACGATCGTCGAACGGCTCGAGACCGCCCGGTTGTCGCCGATGCTGTCGCAAGCCTTCGACGACATGCATTGTGCGCTCGCCGTCGCGGCTGGCGACTATCCGCCCGAGATTGGGCGCGATCTCGATCTTTACCTGCTGGTGGCGCGCCGGCTGCTCG
>CAYNOF010000258.1:0-5469 GCA_964398335.1 uncultured Rhizobiaceae bacterium | reverse complement strand
ACAACTACGTCACGCCCGACGGCTCGCGCGCCTTCGCCGTGCGCGAGGAGGTGATCAACGTCCGCTTCGACGATCCGGTACGCCTGCGCGTGCGCGAGACGCGCCATGGTCCAGTGATCTCCGACGTGCTGGATCCCAAATCCATCGCCGCGGCCACGCCCGCCGGTCATGTGCTGGCACTGTCGGCGACCGCGCTCGATCCCGCCGACACCTCGGCGGAGGGCTTCCTCGAGGTCGGGCTGGCGACCAACTGGGAGCAGTTCCTGGCGGCGACGCGCAAGATCGTCAGCCCGATGCAGAACATGGTCTACGCCGATATCGAGGGCAATATCGGCTTCATCTCGCCGGCGCGCGTGCCGATCCGCCGCAAGGGCGACGGCAGCCTGCCGATGCCGGGCTGGACCGGCGAGTACGACTGGGCGGGCTTCGTGCCCTTCGAGGAACTGCCGCGCGCCTTCAATCCGCCCAGCGGCGTGATCGTCAACGCCAATGCCCGCGTGGTGCCCGATTCCTACCGCCACTTCATCACCAGGGACTGGGTCGAGCCCTATCGCCAGCGCCGTGCCGCGGCGATGCTCGCGGCCGCGCAGCGTCACAGCGTCGGCAGCATGATCGCCATGCAGGAGGACAACGTCTCGCCCGAGACCGCCGACACCCTGCCGCTGATGCTGGCGATCGAGCCGCGCAATTTCCGCCAGGCCGCCGCCATCGACATGCTGCGCGCCTGGAACCGGCGCATGCTGGCCGACCGGCCCGAGCCGCTGCTCTACAGCGCCTGGCTGCGCGAGCTGCACCGCGCGCTCTATGCGGACGAGCTCGGCGAAGACCTCTACCAGGAGGTCTCGGGCCAGAGCGTCGCCTTCCTGGTCAAGGCGCTGCGCGAGAACAGCCCGTGGTGCGACGACACGCGCACGCGCGAGGTCGAGACCTGCGCCGACATCGTCGCGCGGTCGCTCGACGCGGCGCTGGAGCAGCTGATCGCGCGCTTCGGCACCAGCATGGAGCGCTGGCGCTGGGGCGATGCGCATCCGGCGGTGCATCGCCACGCCCTGCTCGACGCCCTGCCGCTGGTGCGCAACGCCGCCTCGGTGCGCTTCCCGGCCGATGGCGGCCCCTACACGCTGAACCGCGCCGCCTACAGCGTGCGCGAGCCGTTCAACGCGGTGCATGGTGCGACCCTGCGCGCGATCTACGACTTCGAGGACCTCGACAACAGCCGCTTCGCCATCCCGCTGGGGCAGTCGGGCAACGTGCTGTCGCCGTGGTACCGCAACTTCGTCGATGGCTGGCGCCGCTTCGACTACATGCGCATCGCCGGCTTCAGGTTCGCCCTGATCAACCAGGGCGTCGGCACGATCAACCTTGCGCCGCCTTCGAAGTAGGCATCAGCCAGCCCTTGTAGGCGACCAGCCGGCCCAGCAATGGCACGGCGATGCCGACATCGAAGGTAAAGCGGCCTTGCGCGTCGACGCGCTCGCGCGCATGCACGCGCGGCCAGAGGAAGCGCGGCAGGCGGATACCCAGCACGTAGGCCGCCGCGATCTCCTGCGACAGGCCCTCGCCGTCCAACGTGTTGCGCAAGGCGAAGGCCAATGCGCCGAAGCGCTCGATCACGGTACCAGCGTCGGCGCCCTCGCCCGCCTGCTGCAGTGAGACGAACGGCCGGCCCGCGAATGACCGCCGCCAGCGCTCGACTCCGTCGCGCGCCTCGAACTCGACCGTGACGTCGACGTCCCGGGCAGCCCGCGGAATGCCGACGATACGCGCGGCGATGAAGGCCAACGGATTGGCCGCGCCGACGATATCGGCGCGCCCCGACCACCGCGCACGCGAGACGTTGTCATGCAGGGCGCGGATGGGCGCCGGCAGGACAGCGCAGGCATCCCGGCCGCAAACGCTTTCGTAGACCGGCCCGACCTCGTCCGCCGAGGTGCGGATCGCGAGGCCCTGTGCGACGGCGAGGATATCGTCGAGCACCAGCAATCCGACGCAGGGGCACGCGCCGCGCTCAGGGATGGCACCCCGCGCGAGGCCTCGCGCCAGCGCGACCGCCCCCAGCGTCGGCACCCATGGCCCGTCGCCGGCATCCGCGATCCGGCGCCCGCGGCGGATGATGGCGCGGCCGCCCGCCAGACGCCCGGCGACATCGACCGCCATGCCGCCGCGGTCGGTTCCGAAGGCGCGCAGGAGATCGGCGCACCAGACGATCGCGCCCGTCGCCGGCATCAGCGAGCGCAACCAGCGCCAGCGCACCGGCCATGACAGCAGCCACAGGCCAAGGTGCAGCAGCGACAGCTCGAGGCCGGCGTGGAACAACACGCGCTCGCGCACCCGGTAGTGCTGCGGGAAGAGCGCGAGGTCGGGCACGTCGCAGGCGGAGAACCAGCGACGCCCGAGCGTCGGCAGTTGCCGCCGGTGCAGGTCGTGCCAGCCGGCGACCTCGTCCCACCGTCCGCCCCGCCACCAGCGCAGCGGATGGCCGACATAGCTCAGGATCGACGCCACCGTGGCGCGGCCGCGCGGCGCGCGATTGCCCGGCGTGATGGCGATGTCGATCGCTTCGATCTCGGCCAGTCCGTCGCGCAGGCGATCGACGACGGCCGATGACAGCGCCGGCACCGAGCTCGCACCGCTGGCGAGCAGCACGCCGGCGGCACGGGCCCTGTCGTCGAGCGCGCCGATGCCGGCCACAAAGTCGCGTGCGTCGGCGAGATCGACGTAGTGCGCGCCCATCGCGACGCAGGCCTCGGCGACGGCATAGTCGCGGCTCTGGAACGGCCCGACCGTATGAATCACGAGGTCCGGCGCTGTTGCCAGCAACGCCTTGCGCCAGCTGCCGGCGAGGTCGAACGGGGCGATCGCAACGCCGAGTTCCTGGCGCAGTCGCTCCAGCTTCGTGCGGTCGCGGGCGACGGCGGTGATCGTCATCCCGGGATCGCGCGCCAGCAGCCGGCAGATGCGCGCGCCGAACAGCCCGGTCGCGCCCAGCACCGTGACCTTCATTCGACGAACCGGCGTCGGATGTCCGGTGTCGGCACCAGGCACGAATCGCGCTTGCCGAACAGGCGATAGCGATTGTCGGCGATGGCGTTGTAGACGCGATCGGTCAGCGCCAGCGGCAGGACCCGCAGGATCGACAGCCACGGCCAGGGCCACGGCAGATGGCGCAGGATCGCGAAGAACGCGCCCGACTTGAACCAGGCCCGGCCGTTCTCGATCAGGATGCTGCTTTCGAAATCGGTGGTCGAAAGACCCAGGCGCGAAAGCAGCGACTGGCCCAGCGGCGTCTGGGCGGCGACGAAGCGGAAGCGGGCCTGCGGATCGCGCCTGATGACGAAGGCGACGAAGCCGGAACACATCACGCAGACGCCGTCGAAGAGGATCAGCGGTCCCTCGACCGCCGGCGGCGGCAGGATGGTCCCGTTCGGCGGCACGCGCCGGCGCGACGACATGAGATGCCCCTGTTTCTTGCGGCAATCCTGCGGGTGAACCTCGATCATTGCCATTGACAGGACGCCGCACGTCGGAACGGCACGCCTGATGAAGCGCTGGCCGTAACCTCTGCGATGTGCCTACACTTCATCGTCGCCCACCAGCATTTCGGCAGATCAGATGTTCATCCGGCAAGCACAGGCCCCGCTGCGGTTCTTCCGAACCACGCCGGCGCTGCGCTGCCCGTATCTCACCGACAAGTTCGAGACCAAGCTGGTGACCGAGCTGGCCGGTCCCGACGTGCTGGACCTGCATGACCGCCTGACCGATTCCGGTTTCCGCCGCTCGCACCACTTCGTCTACAAGCCGCTGTGCGACGGTTGCCGTGCCTGCGTGCCGGTACGCGTGCCGGCCGAGGAGTTCGCGCCCAGCCGCTCGCAGCGGCGCATCTGGCGCGCCAACGAGGGCGTGCATGCTGCCGTCGTGCCGGCGATGGCGACCAGCGAGCAGTTCGCGCTGTTCTCACGCTACGTCGCCGCCCGTCACGGGGACGGCGACATGGCCGACATGGATTTCGACGACTACCGCGCGATGACCGAGGAGAGCCCGGTCGACACGCACCTCGTGGAGTTCCGCGACGGCGGCCCGGCCGGCCGGCTGGTCGGCACCTGCCTGATCGACGCGCTGGGCTCGGGCCTGTCGGCGGTCTACAGCTTCTTCGACACGCGCCAGCCGCGCCGGGCGCTGGGCGTCTACATGGTGATGTGGCTGATCGCCGAGGCGGCGCGGCGGCGCCTGCCCTATATCTACCTGGGCTACTGGATCAGCGATTCGCAGAAGATGGCCTACAAGGTGCGCTACCGTCCGATCGAGGCGCTGGGGCCCGCGGGCTGGGAGCGGCTGGCCTAGAACACCAGGCGAAGTTCATGCGGATTGCAGTGACGCGCCTCGATGCGCATCGCTACAGCACACGCGTCACACGCAAGGACGGCGTCACGCTGAGCGTGCCGGGCTATGCCTTCATGCGTCCCCTGCCCCACGATCTCGAGCACTACGTGGTCGAGAGAACGCTCGACTTGCGGCGCGGCTTCTGGGGCAGCGTCGCCGACGGCGCCGTCTTCGGCGGGATGCACCTGATCGAAGGACGGCGCCGGCCACATGCGTCGGAACGGGCTGCCGCCGTCATCAAGGCCAACGGCTCTCGGCTCGGCGAGGCCGAGAACCTCGTCGCTTGCTTCGGCCGCATCGTCGGGCAGTCCATGGACGGCGATATCGCGCGCTGCCGCGCCGAATTGCAGCGTGCGACCGCGACCGCCCGCCATGTCCGGCGACCGATCGACGGCGCGCAGATCAAGCTGGTCTGTGCGGCCTGGCAGGCGATGCAGGCGCGCTGGAACGCGCTACCGGTCGGCGATGCGCTCAGCGTCGACTGGCCGGGTCACAGATAGCGCGATGCCGCGAGCAGGATCAGCGCGACGCCGCCCAGCAGGATGCGATACCAGGCGAAGACGCCGAAGCCATAGCGGCTGACGAAGCCGATCAGCGCGCGCACCACCAGCATCGCGACCACGAAGGCCAACACGAAGCCGATCGCGATCAGCAGGATGCCGCCGACATCGGTGCCGAGCGAGTCGCGGTTCTTGAAGGTGTCGTAGACGGCGGCGCCCAGCATGGTGGGGATCGCCAGGAAGAACGAGAACTCCGCGGCTGTCGCGCGATCGGTGCCGAAGACCCGCGCGCTCATGATCGTGGCGGCGGCGCGCGAGGTGCCGGGGATCATGGCCAGGCACTGGCAGATGCCGATCTTCAGCGCCAGCTTCCAGTCCATGTCGTCGACGCGCTTCACCGACGGCCGCGGCGCGAAGCGTTCGACCAGCAGGATGACGACGCCGCCGACGATCAGCGCCACCGACACCACCCAGGCGTTGAGCAGCACTTCCTTGATCTGCTTGTGGAACAGCACGCCGATCACGACGGCCGGCATAAAGGCGATCAGGAGGTTGGCGGCGAAACGCTGCGCCACCGGATCGCGACGGA
>CAYNOF010000257.1:0-3443 GCA_964398335.1 uncultured Rhizobiaceae bacterium | reverse complement strand
ACGGCCTGAAGCCGCCTTACACATCGCTGTTCGACTGGCTGACCAAGGGTGCGCCGCGTCCGGCGGTGGCGACGACGACGGCGGTGTTCCGGCCGCTGATGCTGGCCAATCCGCTCGAGGAAGCCGAGCTGCCGGCGCTCGACCCGCTCGCCTATCGCGCCGAATGGAAATGGGACGGCATCCGCGTGCAGCTGGCCGCCGGCGGCGAGCAGCGGCGCATCTTCACGCGCGGCGGCGACGATGCGACGTCGGCCTTCCCCGACATCGTCGAGGCGATGGAATTCGATGCCGTGCTCGATGGCGAGCTCCTGGTGGCGCATCCCGGCATCGGCGATGCCGGCCCGACCATCGCGCCGTTCAACGACCTGCAGCAGCGGCTCAACCGCAAGACCATCACGCCCAGGATGCTGCGCGACTACCCCGCGCATGTCCGGCTCTACGACGCGCTGTTCCTCGGCGGCGAGGACCTGCGCACCTGCACCTTCGACGAGCGCCGCACGCGGCTGGAGACCTGGTTCGGCGAGAAGCTGCGCGGGCCGTTCGATCTCTCGCCGCTGATTCGTTTCACGACGTGGGACGAGCTCAGCGAGCTGCGGGCCGGGGCGCGGGCCGCGGAGATCGAGGGCCTGATGCTCAAGCGCGCCGACAGTCCCTATGTCGCGGGCCGGCCCAAGGGCCCGTGGTTCAAGTGGAAGCGTTCGGCGCTGACCGCCGATTGCGTGCTGATGTATGCCCAGCGCGGCCACGGCAAGCGCTCGTCCTATTACTCCGACTACACGTTCGGCTGCTGGCGCGGCGAGGAGCTGGTGCCGGTGGGCAAGGCCTATTCCGGCTTCACCGACGAGGAGCTGCTGCGGCTCGACAAATGGGTGCGCGACCACACCACCAACCGCTTCGGCCCGGTGCGCGAGGTCGAGCCCGGCCTGGTGCTGGAGATCGCCTTCGACGCCGTGCAGCGCTCGACGCGCCACAAATCGGGCATCGCCATGCGCTTCCCCCGGGTGCATCGCATCCGCTGGGACAAGCCCCATGCCGAGGCCGACAGGCTGGCGACCCTGGAGGCGATGCTGGCGGGTTGAGGGAGCGTGCCATGGACGCGATCATCCTCAGCGACACCGGCCCCGATCTGGCGGCGTTCATCGACCAGCGCCGCCGTGCCGGTGCTTCTTCCTCGCCGACCTCATCGTCGACGCCCCCTTTCGGGGCGGCGGCCATGGCGCCTCCTGATGCAGGCGGTGACCGACTACCTCCCGGGCACCACCATCGCCCTGATTGCCCTTGCTGGGCGTGAGGCCTTTGCGGGCGCTTTGGCTAGCATTTCGCCGCAGCGCCGGCACCACTGACCAGTTAGGGGTCGCCGCAACCGGCCTCCCTGCCTATATTGCTCGCATGATCGACCCCTTTGGCCGGCACATCTCCTATCTGCGCGTCTCGGTAACGGATCGCTGCGATTTCCGCTGTGTCTACTGCATGGCCGAGGACATGACGTTCCTGCCCAAGGCCGATTTGCTGTCGCTGGAGGAGCTGGAGCGGCTGTGCGGCGCCTTCATTGGCTTGGGCGTCAAGAAGCTGCGCCTGACCGGCGGCGAGCCGCTGGTGCGCAAGAACGTCATGTCGCTGGTGCGCGGCCTGTCGAAGCGCCTGGGCAACGGGCTCGAGGAGCTCACTCTCACCACCAACGGCAGCCAGCTGGCGAAGTACGCCCAGGAGCTGGCCGAGTGCGGCGTGAAGCGCATCAACGTCTCGCTCGATTCGCTCGACCGCGACAAGTTCCGCACGCTCACGCGCTGGGGCGACCTCGACCAGGTAATGCGCGGCATCGACGCGGCGCAGAAGGCCGGGCTGCACATCAAGATCAACGCCGTGGCGCTGAAGGGCGTCAACGACATGGAGTTCGACCAGCTGATCCGCTGGAGCCACGGCCGCGGCATGGACCTCGTGTTCATCGAGGTGATGCCGATGGGCGAGATCGGCGAGCAGCGCGTCGATCAGTACCTGCCGCTGTCGATGGTGCGCGCCGACCTGGCGCGGCGCTTCAGCATGACCGACCTCGATTTCACCACGGGCGGCCCGGCGCGCTACGTGCAGGTCGCCGAGACGGGCGGCAAACTCGGCTTCATCACACCGCTCACCCACAATTTCTGCGAGGCGTGCAATCGCGTGCGCGTCACCTGCACCGGCACGCTCTACATGTGCCTGGGCCAGGAGGACGCCGCCGATCTGCGCGCACCGCTGCGCGCCAGCGAGAGCGACGAGCAGCTGATCGAAGCGATCCACAAGGCGATCGCACGCAAGCCCAAGGGCCACGACTTCGTCATCGACCGCCGCCACCGCACGCCCGCCGTGGCGCGCCACATGAGCGTCACCGGCGGCTGATGCCGTCGCGCCGGCACGTCATCCTCGCCAGCACCGGCCTCGTGGCCGCGAGCGCCCTGCCCGCGCTGGCCTGCAACCCGCCGACCGAACGACAGACCGAAGGCCCGTTCTTCCGCGGCGGCTCGCCGCTCAGGGTGCAACTTGCCTCACCCAACCAGCCCGGCACGCGCATCGCGCTGAGCGGCCGGGTGCTGGGCCGCGACTGCAGGCCTGTTCCAGGTGCGATGGTCGACATCTGGCACGCCGACGCCGCGGGCACATACGACATGAGCGGCTACAATCTGCGGGGACACCAGATCGCCGATGCCTCGGGCGCCTGGTATTTCGAGACGATCGAGCCAGCGCGCTATGTCGGCCGCACGCGGCACTATCACGTCAAAGTGGTGCTCGGCGACGGCCGCTCGCTGACGACCCAGCTCTATTTCCCTGGCGACGGCGGCAACACGCGCGATGGCCTCTACCGCTCCTCGCTGCAGATGGCGGTCGACCGCAACGTCGGCCGCTTCGACTTCGTGCTCGCCGCTTAGTGGAACGCGAAGGCGTGCATGGCGAGGATGCCGTGATCCACGCTGTCGTGCAGCAACTCGGCCTTGCCGCCGGCGCCGGCAGCGACGAAGAGCGGCATGAAATGCTCGGGCGTCGGATGGTTCTGCAGCGCGTGCGGCGCCTTCTCTTCCCAATCCTCCAGTGACTCGGTGTCGCCGGCTTCGAGCGTCTTCACCGTCCAGTCGATGAACTCGGTGGTCCAGGCCGGCGTCGGCTGGCCGGGCGGCGTCGAGCGCAGCGCGCCGAGATTGTGGGTGAACGAGCCGCTGCCCATCACCAGCACGCCCTCCTCGCGCAAAGGTGCGAGCTTGCGGCCGATCTCCAGGTGCTTCGCCGCGTCGCCGGCCTCGTCGAGCGCCACCGGGATCACCGGGATGTCGGCCTCCGGGTACATCAGGATCAGCGGGCTCCAGACGCCGTGGTCGAAGCCGCGCTTGGCGTCGACGCTTGTCTCGCGCATGTCGGCGACACGGCGCGACCGCGCGGTGTCGCCCGGCGCGGGATAGCGGATGCGGTAGAGC
>CAYNOF010000256.1:0-2177 GCA_964398335.1 uncultured Rhizobiaceae bacterium | reverse complement strand
GCGGCCGCGCGGCACGACACAGTTGCTCGTGCGTGCGAACGCACAGTTCAACATCACCCCTGTCCAGGAGCCGCAGCCGTACAACCAGTTCTTCGAAGCGCTGGCGAAGGCGATGTTCCTGACGGCGCAGGAGGTCGACGGCTGAGTGCCGTCAAGGCGGATGCCGGTCAGGCCAGGAGGCCAGCCAGCGCTTCCGCCGTGGTGACTGGCGCCGAGCAGGCCATGTTGCGGCAGACATAGGCCGTGGCTTTGCCATCGACCAGACCCTTGCCGTGCGCGGGGTGCTGCGGCGGCAAGGGCGCACCTGGTGCCAGTCGCCTGAGCACCTTGTTCGGCAGGCAGCGTGCGTGGACCGCCGCGTGCAGCGCCCGCGCGCCGGGATCGTCGGGCGCGCCGACGATGACGATCTCGACCATGTCCTCGAGCAGCTCGGCGTTGTTCATCAGGGTCATGAGCGGAAAGAAGTTGCGCTCGACCTCGCCGCCGAACGCCGTCGTCAGGCGTTCGGCCTTGTCGCGATAGCGTGCTTCGCCGGCCAGCGACCACAGCCGAGCCAGCACGCCCACCATGATGCCGTTGCCTGACGGCGTGGCGTTGTCGTGCGCGTCCTTGCGGCGAACGATGACATCGGCGGCATCCGACGCGGTGAAGAAATAGCCGCCGCCTTCGGCGTCGATGAAATGCGCATCGAGACTTTCGACCAGCGCCCGTGCGGCGTCGAGATACGACTCGCCGGCGCCCGCCTCGACCAGCGCGACCGCGGCGCGGGCCATGTTGGCGTGGTCGTCGAGCGTGCCGCGATGCTTGGCCTGGCCCAGCCGCCAGCTGTGGGCGAGACGCCCGTCGGCCCCGCGCATGTCGCGCCAGATCGCATCGAAGGCGCGTCGCGCCGCCGCCAGCCAGTCCGGTCGCTCGAACACCGCGCCTGCGTTGGCCAGCGCCGCGATCATCATGCCATTCCAGTCGGCCAGAACCTTGTCGTCCCAGCCCGGCCACACGCGCCTGTCGCGCACGGCCTTCAGCTTCGCCCGCAGGACGGCCAGTCGAGCCTCCTCGGCTTCGCCCATGGGCGCGGGCCGGCGGTTGCGGTGCAGGATCGAGTTGCCGTGCTCCCAGTTGCCCGCGTCGGTGACGTCGTAAGCGTCGCGGAAGAAGGCCGCGTCGGCACCCAGCGCGGCGTCGATCTCGGCGGCCGTCCAGACGTAGAACTTGCCCTCCTCGTGCTCGCTGTCGGCGTCGTAGGTCGCGGCGAAGGCGCCGTTGGCGGCAATCATCTCGCGCAGGGCCCAGTCGCAGGTCTCGGCGATGCGCCTGGCGTAAAGCGGGCTCCTGGTCTCCTGCCAGACCAGCACCAGCAGGTCGATCATCTGCGCGTTGTCGTAGAGCATCTTCTCGAAATGCGGCACGAGCCATTGCGCGTCGGTCGAGTAGCGCGCGAAGCCGCCGCCGAGATGATCGTAGATGCCGCCCTGTGCCATGCGGTCGAGAGTCGTTGTCACGGCATCGAACAGCTTCTTGTCGCTGCGCCCGCCCGCCAGCCATGATCGCCACAGCCGCTCGAAGAGGTAGGTGTTGGGGAATTTCGGCGCCTGACCGATGCCACCCCACAGCGGATCGACCTCCTGCACCAGCCGCGTCGAGACCTGGTCGAGCAGTGCGCGCGGCAGCGCCGAGACGCCCGGCGGCACCTCGACCGCGATGCTTTGCGCGCGCTCGCGCATCGCGGCGAGCAGCCCGCTCCGGTTCTTCTCGATCGCGTCCTTGCGCTCGCGGAAGGCACTGGCCACGCCCTTCAGCACGTCGACGAAGCTCGGCCGGCCATAGCGCGCCGGATACGGGAAGTAGGTGCCGCCCCAGAACGGCTCGCCATCGGGCGTGCAGAACATGGTGAGCGGCCAGCCGCCCTGCTCGCCCAGCAAGCCCAGCGCCTGCTGGTAGATCGCGTCGATATCGGGCCGCTCCTCGCGGTCGACCTTGATGTTGATGAAATGCGCGTTCATCAGCCGCGCCGTGGCGTCGTCCTCGAAGCTCTCATGGGCCATCACATGGCACCAATGGCAGGCCGAGTATCCGACCGAGAGCAGGATCGGCTTGCCCTCCGCCTTGGCCTTGGCAAAGGCGCCCGGCCCCCAAGCCATCCAGTGCACCGGATTGTCCTTGTGCTGAAGCAGATAGGG
>CAYNOF010000255.1:0-1667 GCA_964398335.1 uncultured Rhizobiaceae bacterium | reverse complement strand
TGGAGGGCGAGCGATTGGCTCGCCTCGTTGGCGCGCCCATACCCCGCGGGCCCGGGTCCCAGTCCCACCCGTCATCGCGAGGGAGCGCAGCGACCGCGGCGATCCAGCTCGATCCAAGGGCGTCGTCAAGCGACGCCCCTACGTCCACCGTCTCCCCTGCTATGAGGCCGAGTGTGTCGAGGGAAAAAAGCTCCACCTTGCGCTGGAGTGCAGCGCAGCAGGCTCGTTCCCTACGGGGTCGGGTGAAAGGAGCGACGGGGACGTTCTCCGCCATGACACGCCAGCAGGCAGCCGACGGTCCATCCTGCTATCCAAGCGCCGGCGCCGGAGGCGCGCGGGCGGTAAGATGACTTATGCGGAAGAGTGGCGGGGACGAACGGTCCCATCTACAAGTCGGGTCGCGGATGCGAACCCAAGGGGCGTAACGGACACGTGCCGCCCCCGCCACTCCAAGTCCCTCAGGCGCTCAGCTCAGCTCCAGGCCCAGTTCGGCGGCGGTGCACCGCTGAGTGTTCAGGCGCCATAAATCGATCGCCAGCCGCCGGGCGGCGGCGACCGCCAGGCGCTTGCGCTGCCGGGCGCTGGTGGCCGCCCGCAGCTTGCGCAGCGGTGGATAATCCGGCTGCCATTCCAGCAGTCGCCACACCGCCTCGATCAGCCAGTGGCGCACTCGGGGATTGCCGTGCTTGGTGACCGCGCCCTGCCGGCGGCGCGCACCCGAAGAGTCCTCGCTCGGACACAAGCCCGTGTAGCTGGACACCCCCCGACGACCGCGGAAGCGCTGCCAGTCGAAGATCTCCAGCGCCAACGAGCCGGCGGTGAGCGCGCCCAAGCCCTTGGGCCGTGAGGCGGGGGCCTGGCTTTCCACCTTCGCCGTCCACTCCGCCACGGCGCAGTCCAGCGCCACCGCCTGCGCTTGCCAGCACTGCACGCGCACCCGCAGTTCCGCGGGCAAACTGCCCGCCACTTCCGGCCAGCGCTTCGGCTCCCACCAGCCCGCCGGCGCCTGGATGCCCGCCGTGAGCATCAATCCATGCCCACGCACCACCGCGCGCTGACGCTCCTTCAGCAACATCCCGCGCTGGCGACTGACGGCCCGCCGCTGTTCCTGTTCCGGGGTTGGCACCCGCACCACGCTGAAGGCCTCCGGGTTGCCCCGCAGGTACCGATCCAGCGCGTCGCAGAGCTGGCGGGCATCCCGTTTGTCGGTCTTCACCCGCCGACCCTGCGGATCCCAGCGCCGCGGCACCACCACCACGTTGTGCGCTCCCAACCCCACCAACCGCCGGTGCAGCCCATACCCGCACGGTCCGGCCTCGTAGCAGCTATGCACCTCCACCCCCTGCGCGCGCAACTGCCGCACCAACTCCACCAGCTGCTCCACACTCATCCGGCGCGACGGCTTCGGCAACTGCCCGCCGTCCTGCCGGCTCACCACCGCATCCGCCGCATGCAAATCGATCCCCAACTTCACGGTCACTGCCGTCTGGACGGCAGGACGCTTCACCATTAACTGTGTATTGTTGTTAGTCATCAGCCGACAGGTTAGCCGCTCGCGGGCCGCCTGTCGGCTTCATGTCATCTACAGCTGAGGCGCGCGGCTACGGGAGGCTGCTGCTAGATGCCCGCGCCGCCGGCCAGCAGTTGCTCGAGCTGCTTGCGCAGGT
>CAYNOF010000254.1:0-1918 GCA_964398335.1 uncultured Rhizobiaceae bacterium | reverse complement strand
GTCTGTCTCCGGTCCACGCGCCCACTAAAGACGCTTGCGCGCGGGGCCGTCAAAGGCCATCTGTTCGCGGTCCCATTCCCAGGGGTTATGATCCAGATGCCGCGCGCCAACCTGCGTCAGATCGAGGCTTTCAAGGCGGTTCTCGAATGCGGCGGCGTCAGTCGCGCCGCCGAGGTGCTGCATGTCTCACAGCCGGCCGTCAGCAAGCTCATAGGTCATTTCGAGCACGCCATCGGCTTCGCGCTGTTCGACCGCATCAAGGGCCGGCTGGTGGCGACGGCCGAGGGCCAGCTGCTGTACGAGGAGATCGACCGCGTGTTCGCCGGCATCGAGCAGATCACGCGCACCGCGGACGCCATCCGCTCGTCGCGCTCGGGCCAGCTGCGGGTCGGCGCGATGCCGGGGTTGTCGACCGGCTTCGTCCAGTCCGTGACCATTCCCTTCATGGCGACGCGGCCCGAGATCCATCTCGAGATCCATTCGCGCAGCTCGCAGGTCCTGATCAACTGGCTGGTCAACCGCCAGATCGACGTCGCCTTCCCGAACACGATGATCGAGCACGCCGATGTCGAAAGCGAGGTGCTGGCGCGGCACCGGCTGGTGTGCCTGCTGCCGAAAGGTCATGCGCTGGCGAACCGCAGGACCGTGACGCCGGAAGTCCTCGCGCCGTTATCGTTCATCAGCTTCGCCGACGGCAGCCTGATCGGCGCGCGCGTGGCGCGTGCCTTCTCCGAGGCGAAGGTGCCGCTGAAGAAACGCATGATGGCCACCAGCGCCGCGACGGTCTGCGGCTATGTTGCCGGCGGCATCGGCTTCGCCGTCGTCGATCCGATGCACATCCCGCCGGATCACCAGGGACTTGCCGTGCGCGACTTCGCGCCGGCGATCGAGAACGAGCTCGTCATGGCGATCCCGCGCGGCCGCCGCTCCAACGCGCTGACACTGGCGTTCGCCGCAGAGGCACGGCGCCTGGTGAATTCCCGCCGCGCGGCGCGGGGGCGACTCTAGATCCCTGCCTTCGCGGGGAGAAGGACGCTACTTCAAGCTCGTCTTCTCCGTCAGAGCCGGCGCGAGGTTCATCGCGCCGTCGAGCTTGTAGCCGAGATCGAGCTTGTTGCTGCGCACCCAGACCTGCATCAGCTCGAACAGCGGCACGCTGCAGATCGCGGCGTGGATCTTGGTCTGCGCCGCCTTCCACAGCTCGAGCTGCCTGGCGGGATCGGCCGAGGCGCGTGCCTCGTCGATCTCCTTGTCCGCGACGTCGCAGTGCGACAGGTTCAGCGCCGCCGTCGGCGTGCCGATCGTCGCGCGCGAATGGTAGAACTCGCTGAGATAGCTGTCGGCGATCGGGAAGCGGGCCGCGCCGTAGAAGGTCACCTGGCTGGCGTCCTTGCGGATCTGCGCGTGATAGGTCGGATGGTCGACGACATCCATGTCGAGCGTGATGCCGACCTGCCTGAGCTGCGCCTGGATCACCTCCATCACCGGCTGGATCGAGGAGACGCTCGACACCACCGACTTGATGCGGATGCCGTTGGCGTGGCCGGCCTCGGCCAGCAGCGCCTTGGCGCGCGCCGGATCGTAGGGATAGTTCCAGCCGTCGCCCGATTCGCCGAGGTAGGAGGGCGGCACGACCGAGTGGCCGGGCAGCGCGACGTCCTTGCCGACGAACTGGATGATGCGCGGCACGTTGATGGCGCGCGCGATCGCCTCGCGCACGCGCTTGTCGTCGAGCGGCGCGGACTTGGTGTTGATGTGCAGGGTGCGGTACTCGGCCGGCCGGAAGATCTCGACGGTCACCCCTGACGTGGCGCGCATGCGCTCGACCCATTTCTGCTCGCGGCGGCCGACGATGAGGTCGAGCTCGCCGGCCGAGAACGCCAGCTCGCGCGGGCTGTCGGCGGCGATGAAGCGATAG
>CAYNOF010000253.1:0-1468 GCA_964398335.1 uncultured Rhizobiaceae bacterium | reverse complement strand
GAAGTGCCAACGATAACGACGTTGCACTCGCTGCTGCCGCCTAAACAGCGGACGTAAGCGCGGTTCGGAGGGGCACCGGGCAACAGAAGCCCCTCCACTCAATTCCATCCTTCCGGTCGCCATTGCACCGCCTTACGGCTGGCGCAGTCGTGATGTTCCGTAGCGGCTGCCGTAAGCGTATGGTCATCCGGAACAGGGAAGGCTCCGGGAGGGAGGCGGGCCCGATGGCGGGCGGTCGACTGGTCGCGCTGCCGACGGGCTACAGGGTCGGCCGCTACACCTTGAACGCGGTGCTGGGCGAAGGCGGCTTCGGGATCACCTACCGGGCGCGCGACGAGGCCCTGCGCCGCGACGTCGCCATCAAGGAATACCTGCCGGCCGACGTCGCGGTGCGCGAGGACGACACCACGATCCGCCCGCGCTCGGCCTCCGACACGCAGCTCTACCAGTGGGGCCTGCAGCGCTTCGTCGACGAGGCGCGCACCTTGGCGGCGATGCACGCGCCCAACATCGTCTCCGTGCACGATTTCATGGAGACCAACGGCACCGGCTACATGGTGATGGAGCTGATCGAGGGGCGCAGCCTGGCGTTCATCCTCGATCGCGACGGCCCCATGCCGTCCGAGCGCCTGCTGCCGATCACGCGGCAATTGCTGAGCGGGCTGGAGGCGGTGCACACCCGCGGCTACCTGCATCGCGACATCAAGCCGGGCAACATCCTGATCCGCCCCAACGGCGAGCCGGTGCTGGTCGATTTCGGCGCCGCGCGCATCTCCAGGCGCGGCGGCGCGCACGCCATGACCAGCGTCTATACGCCGGGCTACGCGCCTGCCGAGCAGTACGCCGCCGATGGCGAGCAGGGTCCGTGGACCGACATCTACGCGCTGGCGGCGACGCTCTACGAGGCGATCACCGGGTGGCCGCCGCCCGACGCCACGACGCGCCTGCTCGCCGACCGCATGGTGCCGGCGACGAAGACGGGTGTGGGCAGATACCCCGAAACGTTCCTCGCGGGCATCGACGCCGGGCTCGGACTCCGCAAGGAGGATCGCCCGCCGTCGGTCGCCGTGTGGCGTGCCCTCCTGTTCGACGAGCCGATGCCGGCCGACGCCGATCTGTCGGCCACCCGCACCGACTTTCCGACCGTCATCGCCGGCCAGCGCTCGAGCAAGTCGGGCGCGGTGGCGATGCCGCGGCCGTCGCAGCCGGGGGCCACGCCCTCGATGCGGCCGCCGCAGTCCGCCGCGCCATCCCCGCGTCAGCCGTCGATGCGCGAGCGCGAGCCGTCCGTGCGCCAGCCATCGCTGCGCGAGACATCGCCCAGCCGCGCGACGCTGCGCGAAGAGCCGCCGGCCAGGCGCGCGCGTTGGCCGCTGATCGCCGGCGCCCTCGCCATCCTGCTGCTGGGTGCCGGCGGCGGCCTGCTGGCCAGCGGCGAGCTGGGCCTGTTCGACGGCGGCGCCGAGAA
>CAYNOF010000252.1:0-3883 GCA_964398335.1 uncultured Rhizobiaceae bacterium | reverse complement strand
GCACCACGCCCCGCGCCTCGGCGGCCGGTGAAGACGCGTGCCGCCGCCGTGCGCGTGCCCGCGGCGCGGCCGGCGGGCAAGCACCACGCGGCGCCGGTCGTCGCCAACATCTATGAGCGCGACCTCGATCGCAACGCCGCCAACTACGCGCCGCTCACGCCGCTGCAGTTCCTCGAGCGCGCCGCCACCGTCTATCCCGACCATCCCTCGGTCGTGCACGGCAAGCGCCGTTATACCTGGCGACAGACTTACGAACGCGCCCGCCGCCTGGCCTCGGCGCTGGACAAGCGCGGCATCGGCATCGGCGACACGGTCGCGGTGATGGCGCCCAACATCCCGGAGATCTACGAGGCGCATTTCGGCGTGCCGATGTGCGGCGCGGTGCTCAATGCGCTGAACACGCGGCTCGACGCGGCGATGATCGCCTTCATCCTCGACCACAGCGAGACCAAGGTGCTGATGGCCGACCGCGAGTATCACCGCGTCATCGAGGAGGCGCTGGCCAAGGCGGCCGTGAAGCCGCTGGTGATCGACATCGCCGATTCGGAGTACGGCGAGGGCGCGCCGGTCAGCGACCTCACCTACGAGGCGTTCATAGCCGAGGGCGACGCGGAGTACGCCTGGGAGTATCCGTCCGACGAGTGGAACGCGATCTCGCTGAACTACACCTCGGGCACGACGGGCAATCCCAAGGGCGTGGTGTTCCATCATCGCGGCGCCACGCTGTCGGCCTACGGCAATGCCACGCAATGGGCGATGGGCATGCATCCCAACTATCTGTGGACGCTGCCGATGTTCCATTGCAACGGCTGGTGCTTCCCGTGGACGCTGGCGCTGGTCGCCGGCACCAGCGTCTGCCTGCGCCGCATCAGCGCCAAGACCATCTTCGACGCGCTGGCCGACGAGAACGTCTCGCACATGTGCGGCGCGCCCGTGATCCTGAACTTCATCATCAACGCCACGCCCGAGGAGCGTCGCGACCTGCCCTACGTCGTGGACTTCATGACTGCGGCCGCGCCGCCGCCGGCGGCCGTGCTCGAGGCCATCGAAAAGCAGAAATTCCACATCACCCACGTCTACGGCCTGACCGAAGTCTATGGCCCGGCCACGGTCTGCGCCTGGCACGACGAATGGGATGATCTGCCGAGCGGCGAGCGCGCGCGGCTGAAGGCACGGCAGGGCGTGCGCTATGCCCCCGAAGATGCCGTGGCGGTGCTCGATCCGGCGACGATGAAGCCGGTGCCCCACGACGGCGCGACCATGGGCGAGGTGTTCTTCCGCGGCAACCTGGTGATGAAGGGCTACCTGAAGAATCCCAAGGCGACGCAGGAGGCCTTCGCCGGCGGCTGGTTCCATTCCGGCGATCTCGGCGTGGCACATCCCGATGGCTACATCGAGCTGCGCGACCGCTCGAAGGACATCATCATCTCCGGCGGCGAGAACATCTCGACCATCGAGGTCGAGGGCGTGCTCTACCAGCATCCCGCCGTGCTCGAAGCCGCCGTGGTGGCGCGGCCCGACGACAAATGGGGCGAGACGCCCTGCGCCTTCGTCGTGCTCAAGCCCGGCATGAGCGCCACCGCCGAGGAGATCACCGCCTTCTGCCGCGCCAACATGGCCGGCTACAAGATCCCGCGCACCATCGTCTTCCGCGACCTGCCCAAGACCTCCACCGGCAAGGTGCAGAAATTCGTGCTGCGCGACTGGGCGAAAGGGCTCTAACCAAGCAGGAGTGCCGTGGCCGGCACGACTCTCGTCCGTACCACGCTGACCGGCGTCCGCCCCCTGGGCGTGCGCGGCGAGCCGCTGCACGCCACGCACGAGCAGATCCGCGGCGTCATCCGCCGCCGCCTGGGCGAACGCCATGCGCGGCTGCTCGCCGAGCCGCAGCCTGACGACGTCGGCCGCCGCATCGACTGGTACAGCGACGTGCCGGGCAGCGTCGTGCCCCTGTCAGCGCTGCCCGAACCGGCGCGCAGCGAGACGCTGGCACAGGTCGGCGCACTGATCGCCGACATCGCCGCGCTGGGCGCGCAACTGCAGCAGGCGCCGTCCTCGGATGCGCGCATCACCGGCCGCGCGCTCGAACTGGCCTGCCGTCGTCCGTCCGACGATTACGTCTTCGTCGTCGGCGAGCAGCCGGTGGTGGTGTGCTGGGGCTACGAACCCGATGCCGCCGGCGCGCTGCTGCCGCCGGCGTTTCCGGCGAGGACGCCCGCCGTGGCCGAGCCGGTGCCGCCTGCCGCACCGATCGCTGCACCGCCGCCACCGCCCGCCCCGGTCGTTGCCGCCGCCACGCCCTTCCCCTGGCTCGGCTGGTTGTTGGCGAGTGCGCTCGCCGTCGTGCTCGCACTGACCACCGCCTATGTGCTGCGCCAGTTCCTGCCGGAGCAGCCGGTCGTCGCGGTGACGCAATTGCCGCCACCCCCTGCACCGCCCGCTCCGCCACCGCCGCCCAATCCGCTGGTCGGCCTGCAATCGGCGCTCGGCGACGCCCAGGCCGAGGCGGAGAAACTGCGCGCAACCCTGGCGTCGCTGCGCGACGAGTTCGCCGCCAAGCGCGCGGCCTGCCCGCCGCCGCCCAAGCCGCCAGAGCCGCCGCCGCCCAAGCCGCCCCAGGTGGTCGAGAAAAAACCCGATCCGCCGCCGCCGCCACCACCACCGCCCAAGCCGCCGCAGGAGCCGATCCTCAAGCTGCCGCCCAAGGCGACCAACGACTACAGCTTCCTCAAAGGTTGCTGGCGGGGCGACTCGTTCCGCTACACGCCGCGCCACGCGCCGGGCTATCACACCTATTGCTTCGACGAAAACGGCAACGGCCAGCTCGTCTTCGTCTGGCAGAGCGGCACGACCTGCACCGCACCGGCACGCGCGCGCTTCCAGGGCGACACGCTGCAGATCGCCGATGCCGACACCACCTGCAGCGACGGCAGCCCATGGTCGCAGGACCGGCTGCTGTGCCGGCCGGATGCCGCGGGCATCGCGCAGTGCAGCGGCGAGACCAATCTGCCGGGGCCGGGCGGCCGCCGTAATCCGGCCACATCCTTCACCGTGCGCCTGCATCGCCGGTAGGCTGACGAAACCCTCGCGCCCGAGGCGCGCCACATTTAGCCTTCCATAATCGCGGCCGATCGATCGAGAGTCCCAGAGCCCCGCACCGTGGCCGGCACCAACCTAGTCCGCACGACCCTCACCGGCGTCCGCCCCCTCGGCGTGCGCGGCGAGCCGCTGCACCAGGCACACGAGCAGATTCGCGGCGTGGTGCGCCGCCGCCTGGGCGAGCGCCATGCGCGCCTGCTGGCCGAGCCGCAGCCCGACGAGGCCGGCAAGCGCATCGACTGGTACACCGACCTGCCGGGCAACGTCGTCCCCTTCGAGGAGCTGGCGCCGGAGCGCAAGGCCTCGCTGCTGGCCGAGGTCGAGAAACTCTCCCGGGACATCGCCCATCTCGCCGCCTCGCTGAAGGCCTCGCCGTCCGATGACGCGCAGCTCACCGGCCGCGCGCTCGAGCTTACGGCGCGCCGGCCGTCGGACGACTACATCTTCCTGGTCGACGATCACCGGCTGATCGTCGCCTGGGGTTACGCGCCCGACGCCGCCGGCTCGCTCGTGCCGCCGCCCAGGGTGCCGGCGGCCGCCCCGCCGCCTGCCGCTGTCCCGACCGCCGCGCCGGCCACGGTGCTGGCCGCCGGTCCCGCGGCCCTGGCAGCCGCGGCGCCGTTCCCGTGGCTGCGTTGGCTGCTGATCGGCCTGGCCGCGTTCCTGCTGGCGCTGATCGCCTCGTACTTCCTGCGCCAGGGCTCGCCGGTCGGACCCGACGTCGCGGTGACGCAATGGCCGCCGCCGCCGGCACCGCCGGCGCCGCCACCGCCGCCCGATCCGG
>CAYNOF010000251.1:0-8069 GCA_964398335.1 uncultured Rhizobiaceae bacterium | reverse complement strand
CGCCGCGCGGCGTGCCGTCGCGACCCAGGATCTGCGCCAGGGAGGCCAGCTTCACGGGATCACCGCCATCAGCGGGGGCGATGAACGGCGCGCCGCCGATCATCGTGATCTCGTCGGCCGCCACGCGTCGCACGCGTTCGACGGCGTAGACCGGGATGCAGTAGGTCTGGCCGCCGCTGTGCACGGTCAGGATCCGCTCGCCGCTCACCGACAGCGGCACGGCGATGGTCGCCTTCGTGCCGTACGGCTCACGCGGCTCGATGTCGAAGGAGCCGCGCATGCGCCGCGCGGTCTGATCGACGATCGACAGTCCGATGCCGCGCCCGGAGATCTCGGTCAGGCGCGCCGCCGTCGAGAAGCCGGGCTGCACCAGCACGCCGCTCACATCATCGGCCGACAGGCCGCGCCGCGCCGCCTCCGCGGCGATGCGCTCACGATCCAGCCCGGCGCCATCGTCCTCGATCGTCACCAGGAGACGGCCGCGGCTGGTCGAGAGGGTGAGACTCACCCGGCCGGCGCGCGACTTGCCCTTGGCGACGCGGGCGTCGGGCGGCTCGATGCCGTGATCGACCGCATTGCGCAGCAGGTGCAGGACGGGATCGCGCAGCCGCTGCAGCACGTTGCGGTCGACCAGGATGTCGAGCCCGCCGATCTCGACGTCGATGTCCTTGCCGGCGTCGCGCGCAAGGTCGCGGATCATCTTGCGATAGCCGCCGAGGACACCCTCGGCCGGCACGATGCGCAGATCGCGCACATTGGTGTGCAGTTGCACACCGAGCTTGCGCAGGCGCCATGCCGCGTCGATCTGCACCTCGTTGACGTCCTTCAGCCGCGCGAGGATGTCGCTCAACGAGCGGTCCAGCGCATCGTTGCCGATCTGCAGGGAGCCCAGCTCGTGGCGCAAGCGCCGCAGATCCTCAGTGATGCGGTCCTGGCGGCCGGTCTCGGTGACGATCTCGCCCGATTGGCGCAGCACCGCGTCGAGCGCGTCGAGGTTGACGCGCACGGTATCGTCGGCGTGATCGATGGAACGCACCGGCGACGCGACCTCGGCGACAGGCGCGGGCGCGGGCGGTGCCGGAGCGAGGCCGAGCAAGTGCTCCAGCGCCGCGAGACCGTCGCCGCGGGGTGCCGCGGCCGAGCGGTCGGCGAGCGTCGCCGCCCAATCCTCGATGTCGTCGAAGGCGCGATGGATGGCCGCCGCTGCCGCGCCGTCGAGCGGCAGCGTGCCTTTCTGGCAGCGATCGACCACGCTCTCCAGGCGATGCGACAGGCGCTCGACGCCGGGCAGGCCGACGGCACGCGCTGCGCCCTTCAGGCTGTGCACGCGGCGATAGGCTTCGGCGAAGTCGAAGCCGCGCGCATCGAAGCCGCGCGCCGCCACGTCTTCGAGCATGGCGCGCACCGCCTGCAGGTGTTCCCTGTGCTCCGCCTGGAAGGCGGCCGCCAGCCGCTCCTGGATGTTCACACGCGGTACCTATCCACTACCTTGAGGATCTGCTCGCTGAGCGCGGCGAGATTGGTCGCGGCCAGCCCGACCTCGCGGCTGCCGGCGGCCATCTGCTCGCTCGATTCGCGGATGTTGCCGACCGAGGCGGTCACCTGCTCGATGCCGACCTGCTGCTGCGCGGTGGCGGCGACGATCTGCTCGAAGGTCGACACGCTCTGCTCGACGCTGCGCGCCAGCTCGTTGATGGTGTTCTCGGTCGCCGCCGCCTGGGCGCGGCCGGCGTCGACGCGCTTGACCGCCTCCTCCGTCTGCATCACCGCCGTGCCGATGCGGTGCTGCACGTCGCTCAGGATCGAGCGCACCTCGGAGGTCGCCTCCTTGGCCTGGTTGGCGAGGTTCTTGATCTCGTCGGCGACCACCGCGAAAGAAGCGCCGTGCTCGCCGGCGGCGGCAGCCTCGATCGCGGCGTTGAGCGCCAGCAGGTTGGAGCGCTCCGACAGATCGTTGACCGTGGCGATGATGGTGCCGATCGACTGCGTACGCTCGGTCAGCGCCACGATGTTGGTGGCGACCTTCTCGGCCTGCTCGCGGATCATGCCCATGGCGCGGTTGGTCTCGTTGACCGAATGGATGCCGGCCTTGCTGGTCGCCGACGCCGCCTCGGCTGTCTGCGCCACGAGCTTGGAGCGGTCGGCGATCTGCGCGCCGGAGCGGGCGATCTCGGTCAGGGTGGTGGTGATCTGCTGCACCGCCGCGCTCTGCTCGGTCGTGCTGGTGGCGTGCTGCTGCACCGAGGCCTGCATTTCGGCCGTCGCCGTGTTGAGATTTTCCGAGGCCGTGCGGACCTGCCGCGCCACCACGTTGAGGCTCGCCACCATCTCGTTGAAATGGCCGCTGAGCTGGCCCAGCTCGTCGCTGCGCGAAGCGTCGAGCTTGCGCGTCAGGTCGCCGGTGCCGACATGCTCGGCGAAGCGCATGAACTCGCGGATCGGCGCGGAGATCGAGCGGTAGATGGCGTAGGCGACGGCCAGGCCGATGATCAGCACGCCGACCAGCACGATGATCGACTTGGTGCGCACATCGTCGGTGAGCTCCTTGAGGCCCTGCTCCGACAGGACGCCGAGCCGCTCGAACACCTCGGTCATCTTGACCTCCTGGGCCGAGGCCTCGTTGTGCAGGCGCTGCACGAGGTCATGGTTGGGCTTGAACTCCGACAGGTCGGTGCGGCCCATCACCTCGAGCTGGGCGTTGCCCGCCACCGTGAGCTCGTCGAGCGTCCGTTCCAGCCCCCGGCTCATGGCGGCGATCTGGCCCCACAGCGGCGAGCGACTCTCCAGGACCGCGGTCTTCTGATGCTCCTCCGCGAAGGCCGCCAGCCGGCGGCAGAGCAGCTTGGTGCGCTCGGCGACCAGCGCGCGCTCGCGGACATAGGTCAGCGCGTCGTCGGCGGGCACGTTGGCCTTCTTCAGCAGATATGCGCTCGTGGCCCGTTCGAGCAGCATGTTGACCTCGCGCCGGCCGGCGCCGATCTCGCGCAGGATCTCGAGGCCGCCGACGTCGCCATCGAGTGCCCTGAGGGCGATGAAGTTCAGCCGCTGGATATTGTCGAGCTGGTACCAGCCGAGCCCCAGGGTGAGCAGGATCAACAGGCCATAGCTGCCGATGATCTTGTGACCGATCCTGAACTGCATGGCTCACCTGGCCTCCGTGATCGCGGGATGCGCCCATACCGCGTCGATATCGATGAAGATCTGGCCGTCGGGCCCGACGCCGGCGATCAGGGCCGATCCGCCGGGCATCGCGCGGATGCCGCCGCGCGCCTGCTGGCGCAGCGTGTCGGCCCGATCGACCCGCAACCCGATGCGCCGCGCGGCATGGCGCAGCAGCACGACATGGCCGCCGCTCGAGGGCTGGCCGTCGGCGCCCAGCAGGCGGGCGAGGTCGAACACCGTCCACACGCCGCCGCGCACCGTCATCAGGCCGAGCAGGGCGGCCGGACCGCGCGGCGGCGGGGCGCAGGCTGCCATCGGTGCCACGCCGGCGAGCCGCTCGAGCCACAGGCCATGGCCCGTGTCGGCGAGCTGCACGATCAGCGCGCGATCGGCGGGCGCGATGCGGGCGGCGACGACGCGCCGCTCGGCGAGAAGCCGCGTGCGCTCCTGCAGGAGCGCCTCGTTGTGCGCGAGGCTGCCGTCGAGCGCGAGGTCAAGCGCGGTTTGCGCCTGCTCCAGTTGGGCGCGCACGGCTGCCCAGTCGACGGTTTCGGCCGTGCTCACGCGGCCCCCAGGGCGGCCAGCTGCAGCTCGGCCAGTTCCCGCAGCTCGCGCGCGGTCAGGCCGTCGCCCATGGCCACGGCGCCGTCGGGCGCCTGGTTCTCGAGGATGCGCAGCACGTTGTTGAACGAGCGTTGCGCCGCGCGCCGATCGTTGCGGCGTGCCTGGCAGCGGCCGGCATGGAAGTGGGCCAGCACCAGGTTGCGGTCGAGGTATATCGCGCGCGACAGCGATTCCTCGGCCGCCGCCGGTGCAGCGATGTGCTCGTAGATCAGGCCCTGGACATAGTGGACCGCGGCATCCATCGGCGCGTGCTCGAGGGCCTGTGCACAGGCGGCGAGGGCATCGGGCCACTCGCCGGCGTCGGCATGCCTGCGGATGCGGTCGAACGCGCTGGGCGCGGGTGCCGGCTCGACCGTCGGCGGCGGCGGCGCAGCGGGCGCCTCGCGCAGCCAGGTCGATTCCGGCGGATCCGGCCAGGCCGGCAGGGCAGGCGCGGGCGGCTCTTCGAGCGGCGGCGCGACGCGGCGGCGCTGGGCGAGGCCTGCGTCGGCGGTCTTGCGATAGAGCGTGACGCCTTCCAGCGACACCGGCGTCAGCAGGTTGGCGATCTCGAAATAGGGCTCGGCGTGGCCGACGAACAGCCAGCCGCCGTCCACCAGGCAGTCGCTCAGCCGGCGGATCAGCCGCCGGATCAGCGCCGGCGAGAAATAGATCATCACGTTGCGGCAGAAGATGATGTCGAACAGCCCATGATGGCCGTCGACGAAGGCGTCGATGTCCGTCACCAGGTTCTGGTGGCGGAACTCGACGGGCTCGCGAAACTCCGGCCGCAGCCGCCAGCGTCCCTTGCTGCCGGTGAAGCAGCTGCTCTTCAGCCCTGACGTGTCGCCGCGCAGCTCCCACTCGGAGTAGTCGCCGCGGCGCGCCTGGGCCAGCACCTTGCGATTGATGTCGGTGCCGAGGATCGAGACGTTCCAGCCTTCGGTGGCCGCGGCGAAATGCTGGCGGAGCGTGATCGCCACGGAGTAAGGCTCGGCGCCCGATGCGCACCCCGCGCTCCAGACACGCAGGCTGCGGTCGGGCTGGCGCCAGGCCAGGCGCTCGGGCAGCACGACCTGGCGCAAGGCCTCGAATTGCTGCGGATAGCGGAAGAAGTAGGTTTCCCCGATGGTGATCTCGTCGATCAGCGCGGCGAGTTCGGGGTTGCCGGGGTCGAGCACGCGGCGCAGGTACTCGGTACGGCCGCAGCCCACCGCCAGGCGCCGATGTTCGGCGCGCTCGGCCAGCGACTCGTCCTTGTCCTCGTAATACTGGAGGCCGACCGTCTCGATCACCGCGCGCTTGAGCCGCGCGAAGTCCGGCTCGTGGAGGAACGCCGCCGCCGACACCGCGGCCTGGCTCGCGAGGCTCATGCCGGGCGCGCCTCCAGGCCGTCGTAGCGCCGCTGCTGCGCGGCCTGGAAGTCGGCGAGCATCTGCTGCTCACGCCGGTCGAGCAGCCGCTCGCCGTCGAGCACGTGAATGGTGGCAAGGCCGATCTGGAAGCGGCCCGTCACGCAGCCATTGAGCGTCTCGCCCTCGGCCAGGCTCGAGACACGGCTTTCGGGGATGGTCAGCACCTGGCTGACGAGGTCGACCAGCAGCGCAAGCGGCGGACCCTCGCCGTGACACAGGACCAGGTGATTGTAGATGCTGGGCCGCGATGGCGTGAGCCCGAACAGCCGGTCGAGCCGCAGCACCGGCACGGCGATGCCGGCCAGATCGAAGGTGCCCTCGAGGGCGGCAGGCAGGCCCGGCGGCCGGTCGAGCGCCGGCACCGGCAGGATGCGCCGTACGAATCGCCGATCCAGGCTGCACCACAGGGTTGAGACCCGGAATACTACGCAAGTACCCCCAACCATCGCGTGAAATCCCGACAAGGGTTGCGACGGCGGCGGCGGCCCACTTATCAGAGGCTTAGGACATGCATTTTTCGACGATCACAAGCCGACGCCGCATACTCGATGTCGATCCAGTCATCATCCTTTAATGGTAAGCAACGCAATCACTCACATCATATGTACTAAATCGAGTGAACGCAAACTTTCCACAGCCAGAGTGTTGCGTCGACGTTACGCTACAGCCCTTCGCAACCGCAGCAAGCGGAACGCTGCGGTGCGTTCCCGAGGGCGAGCGACGGTACGGGTCCAGGCGCTCAGGCCGCAGCCAGTGCCTGGGTCAGATCGGCGATCAGGTCGTCAGGATGCTCGATGCCTACGGACAGCCGGATCGTCGTGTCCAGCACGCCGATGCGCGTGCGCACATCGGCCGGAACCCCGGAATGGGTCATGGCCGCAGGATGACTGGCAAGTGACTCGGTGCCGCCGAGACTCACCGCCAGCTTGAAGACCTGCAGGGCGTTGAGGAAGGCAAAGGCCTGCTTCTGGCCACCCTTGATGTCGAAGGAGAAGGTCGAGCCGGCGCCGGTGCATTGCCGGGCAAAGACCCGGTGCGCCGGCGAATCCGATTCGAGGAACGCCAGGTAATGGACCTTGTCGACCTTGGGGTGGTCGCGCAGGTATTCGGCCACCAGCCGGGCGTTGGAGTCGGCGCGCTCCATCCGCAGCCCGAGCGTCTCCAGCGAGCGACCCAGCATCCAGCAGGAATGCGGATCGAGCTGCGTGCCGAGGCTGCCGCGCAGGGCCTTGATCGGTGCGATGGTCGCCCGTGCGCCCAGCGCGGCGCCGGCGATCAGGTCGGAGTGGCCGCCGACATACTTGGTCAAGGAGTAGACCGAGACGTCGGCGCCGTAGCCCAGCGGCCGTTGGAACACCGGACCCAGCAGGGTGTTGTCGCAGACCACGACGGGCCGGTGACCCTGGGCCGCGCCGATCTCGTCGGCGATCTGCCGCAGCAGCTTGATGTCGACCAGCGTGTTGGTCGGGTTGGCCGGTGTTTCGATCATGATGACGGAGATGCGTCCCTTGCTGCGTGCCGCCTGCACGGCCGTGCGGATGCCGGGCTCGCTGACGCCGTCGACGAAGCCGACGGCGGCGATGCCGAAGCCCGCCATGGTGTTCGCCAACAGGGTCTCGGTGCCGCCGTAGAGCGGCTGGGAATGCAGGATGACGTCGCCGGGACGGGCGAAGGCCAGGATCGTCGTCGAGATCGCCGACATGCCCGAGGAGAACAGCACGCAGGACTCGGCGCCCTCGTAGACCGAGAGCCGGTCCTCGACGATCTCGCTGTTGGGATGGTTGAAGCGCGAATAGACCAGGCCGGGCGCGGTTCCGTGGGGCGGCTGCTTGCGTCCCGAGACATAGTCGAAGAAGTCGCGGCCTTCCTCGGCGGTGCGGAATACGAAGGTGGACGTCAGGAAAACCGGCGGCTTCACTGCGCCTTCCGACAGCGCCGGATCGTAGCCGTAGCTCAGCATCAGGGTTTCGGGCTTCAGGACATGGTTGCCGATGCGGGTCTTGGAAGGACGTGGCGCGACCATGGCATGTCTCCTGTCGCTGGATATGGTGACGCATGATGGCAGGGCTCTCCCGCCACTACGCGACACGTAATTGTACGTTGCCTGTCGCTCATCGTATTCGCAGTGGGGCCAGCCGTCGAAGCAGCCCAGCCGAGCGCCCACGCTTGAAAAGCCCGGCGAGATTCGAACTCACCGCCAACACGTCCTCAGGCTACCCATTGTCAGATGAGAGGCCACTCGACGATGGTTTGGCGACGGTCGCACCTTGGCCGGTCACGACCGCGCGATCCGCGGCATCGAGCGACAGGGGTTCGCCGTCGCGAATCAGTTCGGCGAATCCCTCGTTGGGTACCATCACCGTCAGGCAATAGAGCTTTCCCGGCCCGGTATTCTCGATCACGTGCTCCATGCCGGGCGGCAGGACCACCGCGTCGCCCTTCTCGATGTCGTAGGTGTTGCCGCCGCAGAGCGCACGGCCGCGACCGCTCAGCACATAGAACATCTCGTGCGCCTGCTGATGGGTATTGGGCGGTGTCCTGCCGCCGACATCGAAGATCTCGACCACCGACACGAAGGGCACCCGATCGGCCACCGGGTCGGCCAGCATCACGAACTTGTTGGTATCGCCGGGCGAGATGCGCGACACACGACAGTCGCTGGCGCGACGGATCAGGGGCTGGTTCATGGCGGGCTCCGTGACGAGTCTCTGCCGTCCTCGCGGCGAGCAGCAAGTGCCATGCCAGCGATCGGGAAGTGGCATGGATCATGCTCGCTCGGTCCGCGGAGGAAGCGCAATGGAGGCGACAAAACCCGCGATTCTCGGCGCCAGCGCTCGCAACGCCTGGCGGGTCGACGCCCGCGGCGCCGATCTCGTGCGTGCGACGCGG
>CAYNOF010000250.1:0-2092 GCA_964398335.1 uncultured Rhizobiaceae bacterium | reverse complement strand
GCGAGATCGGGGAAACCCTTGGAGCCGCGCTCCCACAGCAGCCTGCCCGCCTTGTCGTAGCGTGCGTACCACCATTGCGGCGGACCGAAATAATGCGTGCCGGTCGCCAGCAGCGAGCCGTCGGCGAGCGGCGTCAGCCGCGTCGCGGAGCGCACCACCATGTGCGCGGTCGATCCGCCCAGCCGCCGGCGCGGGTTGGCGACCGCGATCTCCATGCCGCCGTTGCGGTTGAGCCCGACGACGCGGCTGACGCCCTCGTCGACGTCGTCGCGCGTCGACCAGGACTGGAACACCCAGGTGCGCGCCGGATCGCTGGCATCGATCGCCGCCGCGTGCAGCCGGGCGGTCCGGTTGTTGCCGCCGGGCACGGCAAGCTTGCGCGTCCACAGATCCTTGCCGCTTCCATCGACAGCGACGACGCGCAGCGCCTCGAGCGTGTCGGTGCGCCCCTTGCGGCCCTCGACCGCGGCGATGACCACTCCGCCATCGGGCCGCGCGACCATGCGCAGCACGCCGTAGGCAGGATCGTTGAGCGGATCCTCGGGCTCGACCGACGGCAGCTCGACGGGTCGTTGCCACACGAGCTTCGGTGCGGGGGCTTCCTGGGCTGCGGCCGATGTCGCGGCGAGCAGCGCCGCTGCCACTGCCTTCCCCCGGAGGAGGACGGCAAGACGCGCCAGCCTAGACAATCTGGTTCTTCAGATTCGTCTCGCCGCGATACAGCCGGTCGAGGTTCTCCATCAGCAGGTCGAGCACGTTGTCCTCGTACTTGCGCGTCTCGCCGGCGGTGTGCGGCGTCACCAGCACCTGCGGCATGGTCCACAGCGGCGAGACTTCGGGCAGCGGCTCCTCGACCGTGACGTCGAGGCCGGCGCCGGCGATCTGGCCGGCGTTCAGCGCGGCGATCAGCGCCGGCTCGTCGACCACCTTGCCGCGCGCGACATTGATCAGGAAGGCCGACGGCTTCATCGCCTTCAGCGCCGCGGCGCTGATCAGCTTCTCGGTCTGCGGGGTGAGCGGGCAGGTCAGCGCCACGTAGTCGGCCCTGGGCAGCACGTCGAGCAGCCTGCTGTCGGCGACCACCTCGTGCGCCGCCTCGGCGCCCCGGGACGGATCGCGCTTGGTGCCGATGACATGCATGTCGAAGGCCCTGGCGAGCGTCGCCAGCCGGCTGCCGATGCGGCCCATGCCGACGATCACCAGCGTCTTGCCGCCCAGCTCGTCCTCGCGCCTGGTGAGGTCGCCGATCATGCCGCGCCACAGCTTGCGGTGCTGGTTGTCGCGGCCGAGGTGAAGCTGGCGCGACATGGCGAGGATCAGCGAGATCGCGTGCTCGGCCACGGCGCGCTCGTTGGAGCCCTGGGCGCTGGCCAGCCGCACGCCCCGGGCGCGCAGCGCGTCCTTGTCGTACTGGTCGACGCCGGCGCTGATCGACTGGATGAAGCGCAGCCTGCTCGCCTTGGGCAGCAGGTCGTTGCGCCACATGCCGGAGATCACGACGACATCGGCGGCGGGGATCGCCGCTTCGTAATCCTCGCGGGTACGCACTTCGACGAACTTCATGCCGGTGCCGCGCGCGGTGAACCGGTCGCCCATGCGGTAGGCGACATGGGCGAACAGGATTGTCAGCGCCTCGCGCGCCGGCAGGCCATTGGACATTTGCTGGTGACTCCCCTTCCCTCATCGGGTCTGCTGCCGATGATGCGGATCGTCGCGTGGAACTGCAACATGGCGCTGGAGCGCAAGGTCGGGGCCCTGCTCGACCTGCGGCCGGACATCGCCGTGATCAGCGAATGCGCCCGGCCCGACCTGCTGCGCGCCCGCTCGCGCTTCGACTGGCTGCCGGCCGAGCCGGTATGGATCGGCCGCAATCCGCACAAGGGCCTGGCCGTGCTGGCCTTCAACGGCTACGGCGCGCGGCTCGCGCAGGCCTACGATCCTCACCTGCGCTTCCTCGCCCCGGTGCATGTCGAGGGCCCGACCGCCTGCACCCTGCTCGCCGCCTGGGTGAACTCGGGCGGCCTGCGCAAGTACCGCCTCGGGCCGCTGCGCCGCGCCCTCACCCGCTATCGCGCGCTGCTGACCGCGACGC
>CAYNOF010000249.1:0-2158 GCA_964398335.1 uncultured Rhizobiaceae bacterium | reverse complement strand
CTAGCTGCGTCGCGCGATCAGTTCCACCGGCGCGATGATCCCGCGCTCCACCATGCCACGCATGTTGGCGAGCTTCTGTGGCGCCGTCGGTCCCATGACGACGGGCGGCGGCGGCATCGGTCCACCTTCGGCCTGGGCCTTGGCCATCCTCTCGCGCATCTGCCGGAAGAACTCGCGCGCGATGTCGGTCCGGTTCCGCTCCTTCTCGACGACGAACCCTGCGCTCTCGAGCAGCGCGCGGTAGTGGGTGGCGAAGTCTATGAAATTCGTTTCCGGCGCGCTCGACCATGGCACCGGATAATCGAACGGCGCGTCGGTCTCGCGCATCAGGTCGAAGATGCCATAGATGCCGCCGGGCTTGAGCACCCGGTGCACCTCGGCGAACACCGACTTCTTGTCGGGAATGTTCATGCCGACATGCATCATGTAGGCCCCGTCGAAGGTCGCGTCGCCGAAGGGCAGGGCGGTGGCGCTTGCCTGCCGGAACGACGTCCTGTCGGCCAGCCCGACGCGGCGCGACAAGGCCTCGGCGACGCGCACGTATTCCTCGGTCAGGTCGACGCCCTGGACCCGCCAGCCGCACTCGCTCGCACCGCAGCGCGCCGGCCCGCCGATGCCGCTGCCGACGTCGAGCACGCTCGAGCCTGCGGGCAACGCGACCTGCGCGAAGAGCTCCAGGGTCGATTGCCGGCCGCCGATGTGGAACTCGTCGACCGCCGAGAGATCGGCCTGGGTCAACCGCTCGATATCCTGTCCCGCCCCCTTCAACGCCGCCAACAGCGCCTGCTCCAGCGCGCCGTGCGTGTAGTGCCGGGTGATGGTCTGGTCGATGCTCATGGTTGTCCTCCCTCGTCCGCGAACTGTGCGGGCGCAGCGCAGACGCGACAATGCGATTCCCGCCGTCCTGTACAAAAGCCGCCGAAATAACAGTACGATCCGGCCATGACGTCCTCCTCGCCGCTGCCAGCCGATCTCATGCGCGTGCTGGCGTGGCTCAAGACACATCTTGGCGAGCCGGTCGAGCTCGAGACCCTGGCGGCGATCGCTGGCGTGCGGCCGCGCACGCTGGAGACTCACTTCCGCCGGTTCCTCGGCACCACGCCGCTCGGCTGGGTGCGCCGTGAGCGCCTGGCGCGGGCGTACCGAGAGCTTTCGTGCGGCGGGGCCCGGCTCGGCGTGACGCAGGTCGCGCTCGCGGCCGGTTTCACGCAGCTGGGCCGCTTTGCCGAGCTCTATCGCGAAGCCTATGGCGAGCTGCCGTCGCAGACGGCGCAGCGCGCCAAGGGGGCCGCGACGATGCCGACGCGCGAAATCGATCAGGAGGCGCTGTTCCTGGCGTGGCGGGCGGCGGCGTGCTCGTTCGCCGTCGCGCCGGCTTCGTGTCGCGCGGCGATCGAGGATGCGCATGCCGCTCAGGTGCGAGCGCCTGGTCTCGGGCTGGCCAAGGGCATCATCGCCTGGTGTGAAGGGCAGCGCGCGGCGCACAATTTCGATGGCATGCCGTTCGATAGCCAGGATCGCATCGTGACCTTGGCGCGCGAGGCGGTGCGGCTCGACCCCGCCGATTCGCTGACCCTGTTCATGGCGAGCAGTGGTCTCAATCTCGCGCACCGCGTCGAGGAAGCCGACCGGCTGATCGAGCGGGCGACCGCGCTCTCGCCCGGTTCGCCCGCCGTCTGGGGACGGCGCGGCTGGCTGTCGGTCTATACCGGCGACAATGACGGCGCCATTCACGCGTTCGGCCACGTGCTGCGCCAGGCACCGCTGGAGCCGCTGCGACACACCTGCCTCATCGGCACGGGGTTCGCGCATTTTGCCGCCGGCCGCTACGAGCGCGCGATACGCTGGACGCGCGAGGGCGTCGCCGTCGGCCCGCAATCGTATTGGGCTCATCGCGTCACCGCGGCGGCCGCCATGCGCTACGGCGCACGTGCCGAAGGCCGGCGCCTGGCGCGCGGCCTGCTCCGTCGCGACCCCAATCTCACCGTGTCGGTGGCGCGAGCCGCCTGGCCATTTCATGCCGACTTCGTCGACCGTCTCTGCGATGGTCTGGAGAAGGCGGGCGTGCCGCGACATTGAGCTTTTCTGGAAGAGGTATGGCGGGACATGACTTTGGCAATGAGTTGGGACGAATGGGCGAAGGCGGACGCGCTCGCCC
>CAYNOF010000248.1:0-1260 GCA_964398335.1 uncultured Rhizobiaceae bacterium | reverse complement strand
TGAATGCCTGGCCGCACCAGTTCTCCGGCGGCATGCGCCAGCGCGCGATGATCGCCATGGCGCTGGCCTGCCAGCCCAAGCTGATCATCGCCGACGAGCCGACCACCGCGCTCGACGTCACGGTGCAGGCGCAGATCCTCGACCTGTTGAAGAACCAGGCGCGCGAGGCCGGCTCGGCGCTGATCCTGATCACCCACGACCTCGGCGTCGTCGCGCGCTACGCCGACCGCGTCGTGGTGATGTATGGCGGGCGCATCGTCGAGACCGCGCCGGCGCGCATCCTCTACAAGCGCCCGCAGCATCCCTACACCAAGGGCCTGATGGCCTCGATCCCGCGGCTCGACGGCGACACGCGCCAGCGCCTGGTGCCGATCGAGGGCCAGCCGCCCGACCTGGCGCAGCTGCCGCCGGGCTGCGCCTTCGCCGCGCGTTGCCGCATGGCCACACAGCGCTGCCACGACGAGCGGCCGCCGCTCGAGGCGGTGAGCGAGAATCATCTGAAGGCCTGTTTCCTCGATATGCCGGCCGAAGCCCATGCCTGACGCGACCACCCCGATCGCGACCGACGAGATCCTGCGCGTCGAGGATCTCAAGGTGCATTTCCCCGTGATGAAGGGCGTGGTGATCCAGAAGCAAGTCGCCACGGTGAAGGCGGTCGACGGCATCTCCTTCACGCTCAGGCGCGGCGAGACGCTCGGCCTGGTCGGCGAAAGCGGCTGCGGCAAGTCGACGACGGGGCTTGCGGTGCTGCGCATGCTGCCGCCGACCGAGGGCCGCATCGTCTTCGAGGGCGAGGACATCGCCGGCTACGACGAGGCGCGCATGCGCCACACCAGGCGGCGCATGCAGATGGTCTACCAGGATCCCAACGGCTCGCTGAACCCGCGCATGCGCGTGCGCGACATCGTCGGCGAGCCGCTCGAAGTCCACGGCCTGGGCAATGACCGCAAGGCGCTGCGCGAGCGCGTGGCGGCGCTGATCTCGATGGTCGGCCTGCTGCCCGACATGGCCGACCGCTATCCGCATGAATTCTCCGGTGGCCAGCGCCAGCGCATCGGCATCGCGCGCGCCATGGCGCTGGAACCGTCGCTGATCATCTGCGACGAGGCGGTCTCGGCGCTCGACGTGTCGATCCAGGCGCAGGTGGTGAACCTGTTCATGGAGCTGCAGCAGCGGCTGGGGCTGACCTACATCTTCATCGCCCACGACCTCGCCGTGGTGCGCCACATCAGCGATCGCATCGCCGTGATGTATCTCGGC
>CAYNOF010000247.1:0-15237 GCA_964398335.1 uncultured Rhizobiaceae bacterium | reverse complement strand
CTGGACGCCGCTGCCATCGCGCCGCAGGTGACCTGGGGCACCAGCCCGCAGGACGTCGTCGCCATCGGCGCCACGGTGCCCGATCCGGCTGACGAAGCCGACGACACGCGCCGCGCCGCGGTGGTCCGCAGCCTTGCCTACATGGGCCTCGAGCCGGGCATGAAGACGACCGACATCCGCATCGACAAAGCCTTCATCGGATCGTGCACCAACAGCCGCATCGAGGATCTGCGCGCCGCTGCGGCGATCGTGCGCGGCCGCCGCAAGGCCGCGCATGTCGAGGCGCTGATCGTGCCGGGCTCGGGCCTGATCAAGCGACAGGCCGAGCAGGAGGGCCTCGATCGCATCTTCCGCGACGCCGGCTTCGAGTGGCGCGAAGCGGGCTGCTCGATGTGCCTGGCGATGAACGACGATCGTCTCAAGCCGGGCGAGCGTTGTGCTTCGACCTCGAACCGCAACTTCGAGGGACGGCAGGGCTATGGCGGACGCACGCACCTGATGAGCCCGGCGATGGCCGCCGCCGCAGCCGTCAGCGGCCACCTCGTCGATGTCCGCGACCTGATGCGATAGGAGGACCGATCATGGAAAAGTTCACGCGCCTGACCGGCGTCGCGGCGCCGCTGCCGATGGCCAATGTCGACACCGACATGGTCATCCCCAAGACCTACCTGAAGGGCACCGAGCGCACCGGGCTCGGCAAGCACCTCTTCGCCGAGATGCGCTTCGACCAGGACGGCAGCGAGCGGCCCGACTTCGTGCTCAATCGGCCGGCCTGGCGGCAGGCGCAGATCCTGATCGCCTTCGAGAATTTCGGCTGCGGCTCGAGCCGCGAGCACGCGCCGTGGGCGCTGCGCGATTTCGGCATAAGCTGCGTCATCGCACCGTCCTTCGCCGACATCTTCTTCAACAACTGCTTCAAGAACGGCATCCTGCCGCTGGTGCTGCCCAAGGCGGTCTGCGCCCAGCTGATCGACGATGCCGAGCGCGGCGCCAATGCGACGCTCACCATCGATCTCGAGACGCAGGAGCTGACGCGGCCCGACGGCCAGCGCATCGCCTTCGAGGTCGAGCCGTCGCGTCGCAGCCGGCTGCTGGAGGGACTCGACGAGATCGGTACGACGATCGCAAAGGCCGACAGGATCGACACCTTCGAGGCGAAGATCAGGCGGAACCAGCCGTGGCGGGCGACCGCGCTCGCCTGACCAGCCTCAGCTGCCTGTCGAGGCGTAGCGCGCCATGCCGGCGCGCCAGGCGAGGAACGACAGCGCGAGGAAGGCGAAGCCGGCGAGCGGCGTGAACGGCAGCAGCCAGTCCGGCGCACCCAGCGGATCGGGTCGATTGAGGATCGCAAGCACCGGGTAGTAGGCGACGCAGGCCAGCGGCACGCCGAAGGTCAGCAGGCGGCGGAACCAGGTGGCGTAGATGTTGAGCGGATACTGCGCCGCCTGCACGCCGCCATAGGTCAGGACGTTGGCGACCTCCAGGCTCTCGACGGTCCAGAAGGCCATCGTCGCCTGCAGCACCAGGATGCCGCAGAACATCGCCACGCCGCCGGCGATGGCCCACAGCGCCATCGCGACCGTCGCGGCGTCCCAGTGGATCGGCGCCAGCCGGGTGGCGATCACCAGCACCGCGACGGCCTGCATCATCCGCCCCAGTCGCGACAGGCGCACCTCGTAGCCGGCGAGCTGCAGGGCAGCGGCGCGCGGGCGCAGCAGCACGCGGTCAAAAGCGCCGGTGCGCACGAAGTCGGTGCCGAACACCTCGAAGCCACGGGTGAGCAGGTCGGCGAGCGAGAAGGTGATGTTGACCAGCGCATAGAACAGCGCCGCCTCGCCGAACGTCCAGCCGCCGACCGAACCGAAGCGGTTGAACAGCGCATAGACGCCGAGGATCTCGATCGACGTCGCCGCGCACTGGCCGAGGATCAGCATCAAGGTCGCGGTCGGATACTGCGCCTGGGCGCGCAGCGAGGCTGCGACGTAGCGGCCGTAGAGGGCGAGCGCGTTCATCTCAACCGCCCTGCATCTCGAGCCGGCGCATCATGCGCGCCATGGCGAGGCGGCCGATGGCGATCAGCACCAGGGTCCAGCCTGCCTGCAGCGCCAGGGCCTGCAGCGCCGCGCCGCCGCGCAGGTCGGCGAAGTAGATGCGGAAGGGGACATCGACGATGCCGGCGAGCGGCTGCAGGTGCAGCCAGGACTGCCAGGCCTTGGGATAGAAGTTCAGCGGCAGCATGCTGCCGGAGAAGACGATCACCACAGGCGTCAGGATCGAGTTGACGCCGCGCTCGTTGAGCGTCGCGGCCACGACGATGTTCGCCAGCATCAGCACGGCGGCCGCGAGCATCGCCATCAGGATGAAGGACGGAAGGAACAGCAGCGCCGCTTCCAGGCCGGAGGGCGGTCGCCAGGCCCATTCGCCGAGCCCGACAAGCGGCAGCACGATGCCGGCGAACAGCACCATCAGCACCGCGCGGGGCAGGGCGCGCGCCAGCATCCACCCCAGGCTGCGCGCGTACCAGAAGCCGTAGGCATCGAGCGGGCGCAGGCGGTCGTAACCGACGCCGCCGGTGCGCACCGCTTGGCCGATCTCCGGATCGGCCGACCAGGGCTGCAGCGCCAGGAGCGCCTGGCCGAGCCAGACATAGGTGATCGCATCGGCCAGGCTCATCGGCGCCGCCGCCGCGTACGCACCGTAGAAGGCAGCGAACACCATGATCTTGATGCCGCCCCACCAGACCTGCGTGGCGAAGCCCGCCAGCGCCGCGACGCGGTATTCCAGCATGAGCTGGAAGCGCGCGCGGAAGGCGGCGAGGTAGGGGCGGACCGACGGCATCGTCACGCCTCGCGTGCGTCGTGCAGGTCGTAGAAGCGCGCGATCACCTCTTCGATGGCGGCCTCGTCGACATGGATGTCGTCGACGGCATGCTGCGCGGTGATGGCGGCGATCAGACGGGGCGCTGCGATGTCCGCCGGATTGAAGGCCAGCTCGAGCGAGCGTTCGTCGCGCGACCGCACGGTGACACCCGGCATCGCGATCTCTGGGGCGGGGCCGGCGAAGTCGATATGCAGGCGCCGCTCGGCGAAGACGCCGGAGCGCAGGCTGGCGAACGGGCTGTCGGTCAGCACGCGGCCATGGCCGATGACGATGACGCGCTCGGCCAGCGCCTCGACGTCGTGCATGTCGTGCGTCGTCAGCAGCACGGTCACGCCCTGTTCGCGATTGAGCCGGCGCACGAAGTCGCGCACCGCCAGCTTCGAGGGCGCGTCGAGGCCGATCGTCGGCTCGTCGAGGAACAGGATCTGCGGATCGTGCAGCAGCGCGGCGGCAAACTCCGCGCGCATGCGCTGGCCGAGCGAGAGCTGGCGTACCGGCTGGGCCAGCAGCGGTTCGAGCCGCAGCATGGCGACCAGCTCGTCGCGTCGCTTTCGATAGCGCGCCGGCTCGACGCGATAGATGTCGGCCAGCAGGTCGAAGCCGTCGAGCACCGGCAGGTCCCACCACAGCTGGCTGCGCTGGCCGAACACCACGCCGATGCGCGCCACGTGGCGGATGCGATCCTCGTAGGGCACGAGGCCGTCGACCTCGACGCGGCCGCTCGTCGGCCGGAGGATGCCTGACAGGATCTTGACCGTGGTCGACTTGCCGGCGCCGTTGGGGCCGATGAAGGCCAGCAGCTCGCCGGCCTCGAGGGCGAAGGAGACGCCAGCCAGCGCGTGCACTTCGCGCCAGCGCCGGCGCACGAGGCCGCTCAGCGCGCCGCTCAGACCCGGCGCGCGTTCGGCAACGCGATAGGTCTTGGCCAGCGCCTCGACGAGGATCTGGGGCATGGGCGGGATTCCGCCAGCGGTTGGAAAAGGGCGCGGAAACTATGCGAGGTCCGCCGCCCTGTCAATCGCGCTCGACGTCGATGCCGAGGTGCCTGAGGATCTCGGCCTGCTCGCTCTCGCTGATCCGCAGCCCGGCGTAGTCGGCAAGCACCGCGAGGTTGAGGCCCGAGAGATTGGAGCCGCGCAGGTCCGCCTTGCGCAGCTTGGCCCGCTCCCATTCGGCGCGATCCAGCGCGCAACGCAGCAAGGTGGCGTGACTGAGGTCGGCGTCGATCAGCGACACCTCCGACATCTTGCAGGACAGGAACTCGCAGCTCTGCAGGTGCAGGCTGGAGAGATCGGCGAAGCTGAAGTTGCAGGTGTCGAACGTGGCCTTGGTCAGCACCGACCGCTTGGAGATCGACTTGGTGAACGTCGAGCGGGGGAAGCGCGCGCCTCGGAAACTGCTGTCCTTGGCGCCGACGCCGTACAGATCGCAGCCCTCGAAGGCGCTGCCGGAGAGATTGCTCCTGACGATCTCTGCCGTCTGCAGATCGCAGAACGCGAAGGTGCTGCCGTTCTTCGAAGCGGCATCGAAGAAGGCGCAGCCAACAAATCGCGCTTTGCCCATCTTGCAGTTGGCAAAGCGCGTCGGCTCGACCTTGCACTCGTTGAGCTCGGCCTCTGAGAAATCGGCGCCGCGAATCGTCGGGATTTGGAACAGGCAGCGATCGAACCGGCTCCCCGTCAGGTCGAGCTGGTCGAGGACAAGATCGGCCGACAACAGCAGTCCCTCGAACTTCCGGTCGCCCGCCACGATAGCCAGCAACGCCTCCTGGGAGGTCGCGCGATAGCTTGGCTCCGTGCCGGTCATCGCAGGCGGGCCGGATCGAGTGGCCGCAGACGGCTCGGCGCGAACGGCGACAGCTCGACGTGCCGCGCCACGCCGTCGAGGATCAGCTCGGCCATGGCCTCGCCGGTCGCCGGCGCATTGAGCATGCCCCATACGCTGTGGCCGGTCGCGACGTAGACGCCGTCGGTTCCGGCCACCGGGCCGATCAATGGCATGCCGTCTTCGGTGACGGGCCGAAAGCATGCCTGCCGCGCCTTGATCGGCTTCGCGGCGAGGGCAGGCGCGATGTCCCTGACCATCGCCTCGAGACGCGCATGCGCATCGAGGTCCGGCGTGACCTCGCCGGGATCGACCGGCAGCGGGCCGGCCGAGGAGATGGCGCAGACCCACGTCGTGCCATCGGCGCGCACGAACAGCTCCGGCGTGAGGATCTCGCCGCTGTCTTCGCGGTATTCGAGGAACAACGCCTCGGGTGCGACGCTGTCACCGGTGTCGAACACCAGGCTATGGCCCTTGTAGCCGTAGACCGCCGGCAGCTTCAGCCACAGTGATGCCAGGATCGACCATGGTCCCATGGCGATCACGACAGCATCGCCCTCGACGGTCTCGCCACTATCAAGCGCAACGCCGCCTCGGGCCAGGCCGGCGACGGTGCCGTGGCGCCGCTCTGCACCGAGCGCTTCTGCGGCGCGCATCAACCCTGTGGTGAAGGCGCGTGGCTCGACCACCGCCGTCGTCTGTGGCGAGCCGAGGCGGCCCGTCAGCGTCACCTTCGGTGACAGCCAGGGATGCTCGCCGCCACTGCGTGCGCTGACGCCCGCTTCGGCATAGCCGCCGTAGGTTTCGATGCGCTGGTAGCTCCAGGGATTGTCGAGCGTCTCGGCGAGGTCGGCGTGGAGCTGAAAGCTGCGTCGGGCCAACGGATCGAGCGCGCTGCCGCGGCACCAGTCGAGCGCCAGGAAGGCGCCGGACTTGCCGGAGGCCGATCCGCCGACCTCGTGGCGCTCGATCACAACTGGCCGTGCGCCGCGCTTCGCCGCGTAGTAGGCGATCGCGGCGCCGATCGCGCCGCCGCCGCAGATGATGATGCGCTTGCTCACGCCGGGACTGTGTCAGGCCAGGCGCGCCGGTACCAGACCGCTGTCAGGACGCGGGCATCTCGTTCTTGAGGCCGTGGCGCTTCAGCTCGGCGCTGGACAGTGCACGCTTCTTCGCGGCGTAGCGGCGATCGGGATGATTGCGGCGATAGGTAGCCCAGGACTCCGCATCGTCCGTCACCGGACCCGGCGCGATCTCGGCGCAGCTGATGACGTCGTAGAACAACGGGCTCAGCAGCACGCGGATCTCGCTGCCGCCGCCGCCGAGCGTCTCGTAGCGCGCTTCGGGCAGCTCCGACCACCAGACCTCGTACCAGGCTCCGTTGATCTGCCGCACTTCGCGACCGTCGGGAAGGGTCATGACGTTGACCGGCTCTGCTGCCTTCTCGCTGCGCTTGCGGCGCGCCAGCCGTACCTCGAGCAAGCGGTCGGTACGCTTCAGCAGGCCGTCATCGGGATCGACATAGAGCGGCTGGCGCCAAGGCCGGTCGAGGTAACGGTACCACCCCTTGTTGATCTCGTGCCTGGGATTGATTGCCACAAAGTCCTGGAGGTGCTGGCGCACGTGCTGCTGCACGGTGCTGTCGACGCGGATGTGGGCGGCGATTTCCGAGAATACCTTGTTCCACGGCCGACCGACCTGGCGCTCCAGGTAGCGGCGAAGCGGCGCGAGGTTCTCGTTGAGATACTTGTATGACCCGGTCTCGACGTGAAAGCGACGCATGCCGACCTTCGTCGGCAGGTTCTCGAGCGCCACCGCCCGGCCCTTGCGTCCGAAATTGCCGCCCTTGCGCGGGCGCTCGACGATGAGGCGCGACATGTCCTCGCGCATGGGATTCGCTCCTGAAAATCGGGCGCGCCTTTTGTCGCAGACAGGTTCTGTTGTCAATGCCGCCAACGCAAAAAGCCCGCAACTGTGGCGGGCTTGCAACGTTTTGCGCGGCGGACTCTAGAAGACCTTGTGCACCCAGCCGTGCGTGTCGGCGGCGCGACAGCGCTGGATGTCGATCAGTGCGGCCTTGAGCTTCTCAGTCTGCGCCGCGGCCTGGCCGTTGCCGATCACGAACTCGCCGTCCTTCGACTTCACGGTGCCGATCGGGGTGAGCACGGCGGCGGTGCCGCAGGCGAAGGACTCCTTGACCTTGCCGCTGGCGGCGTCCTTGCGCCACTGGTCGAGCGAATAGGGCTCCTCGCGCGTCCTGATGCCCATGTCCTTGGCCACGGTGATGATCGAGGCACGGGTGATGCCTTCGAGGATGGTGCCGCTGGTCGGCGGGGTGAGCAGCGAGCCGTCATCGAGGATGAAGAAGATGTTCATGCCGCCCAGTTCCTCGATCCACTTGCGCTCGACGGCGTCGAGGAACACGACCTGCTCGCAGCCGTGCTTGTAGGCTTCCATCTGCGCCGTGAGGCTGGCGGCGTAGTTGCCGCCGCATTTGGCGGCGCCGGTGCCGCCGGGTGCGGCGCGGGTGTAGTCCTGCGACACCCAGACCGAGACGGCGCTGTCCTTGGACTTGAAGTACGAGCCCACCGGCGAGGCGATCACCATGTAGAGGTATTCCGAGGACGGCTTGACGCCCAGGAACACCTCGTTGGCGAACATGAAGGGACGCAAATAGAGGCTGCCGTCGCCGTCGGGGATCCAGTCGCGGTCGACCTCGACCAGCTGGTTCAGGGACTCGACGAAGACGTCCTCGGGCAGCCTGGGCATGGCCAGCCGATCGGCCGAGCGCTGGAAGCGGCGCGCGTTCTCGATCGGGCGGAACATCACCGCGCCGCCTTCCTTGGTGCGGTAGGCCTTCAGGCCCTCGAAGATCTCCTGGCTGTAGTGCAGCACGGCCGAGGCCGGGTCCATCTGGACGGGGCCGCGCGGGCCGATCGTGGCGCTGTGCCAGCCTTTGCCCTCGGTGTAGCGGATGGTGACCATGTGGTCGCTGAAGACCCGGCCGAAGCCCGGATCCTTCAGGATGGCGGCGCGCTTGTCCGCCGGGGTCGGCGAGGGATGGGGAAGTCGCTGGAACTCGATAGACGACGTCTTGGACATGGGTTTCCCACGGTTTTTGCCCCTGCTTGATGGACAAGGGCCGGCACCGCGTCAAGACCGCTGCCGGGGTGCCGGCGGGTCTAGGCCTGGCTGCGTTTGCGCAGCAGGTGGGCGCAGCCCATCAGGGCCGCGGTCAGCACGATGGTCAGGGTCGATACGGCGGCAATGGTGGGGTCGATCTGGAAGCGCAGATCGTCCCACATCCGCCGCGGCAGGGTGACGGCGCCGGTGCCGGAAATGAACAGCGACACCACCAGCTCGTCGAACGAGGTGATGAAGGCGAACAGGGCGCCGACCAGCACGCCCGGCCGGATCAGCGGCAGGGTCACCTGCCAGAACGTCGCAGCGGGCGTCGCCCCGAGATTGAGCGAGGCCTGCTCCAGCCGCGGGTCGATGCCGGCGAGGCTGGCCGTGACGCTGGTGACGACGAAGGGCACCGCGAGGCAGGTGTGCGCCAGCACCATCGCGATCGGCGTGCCGACCAGGCCGTAGTGCGAATAGGCGTAGTAGATGCCGATCGCCACCACGATGCCCGGCACGATCAGCGGCGACAGGATCAGGCCGGTGGCGAAGATTCGCAGCGACCGGGGCAGGCGGGCGATGCCCAGCGCGGCCACGGTGCCCAGCATCGTCGACAGCACGACCACGGCGCTGGCTACCCACAGGCTGACCCAGGTCGGCTTCAGCCAGTCCTGGCTGCCGAAATAGGCCTCGTACCATTTCAGCCCGAGGGCAGGCGGCGGGAAGGTGAGGTAGGTGGCGGAGGAGAACGAGACCACCACCACGACGATGATCGGAAAGGCGAGGAACAGCAGGATCAGGCCGACGACGGACGCCGGTGCCAGCCGGGCCAGCATCACCGCAGGCTCGTGCGGAAGGCGTTGCCGACACCGGGCAGGCGCCGCGCCACGGCGAGGATCGCCAGCGCCGTGGCCAGCAGCACCGCCGACAGGGTCGCGGCGTAGGCCCAGTTGAGCTGGTCGACCTGCTGGGCGATCAGCATGGAGAGCGTGATGTCGCGCGGCCCGCCGACCATCGCCGGCGTGATGTAGAAGCCCAGCGCCAGCACGAAGGTCAACAGGGTGCCGGCGATCACGCCCGACATCGAGAGCGGCAGGATCACCTGCCGGAAGGTGCTCCACGGCGTGGCGCCCAGCCCCGATGCGGCGCGCAGCAGTGACGGGTCGATCTGCCTGAGCGCATTGGCGATCGGCAGGATCATGTAGGGCAGCAGGATATGGATCATCGCGATCTGCGTCGCGATCGGCGTGTTGAGGATGCGCACCGGCCGGTCGATCATGCCCAGCGCCAGCAGCGCCTCGTTGATCAGGCCGTGACGGCCCAGCAGCACCATCCAGGCGTAGCTGCGCACCAGCACGCTGGTCCAGAACGGCAGCAGGATGATGATCAGGATCAGCGGCGCCATGCGCTTCGCCCGCACCAGGCCCAGCGCCACGGGATAGGCGAGCACGAGGCAACCGAGGGTGACGGTGACCGAGGTGCTGATGGTGATCCAGAAGGTCTTGGCGAAGACCACGTCGTCGAACAGGGTCGCGTAGTGCGACAGCGTCCAGCTCGGATCGTTGACGCTGCGCAGCAGCATGGCCAGTACGGGCACGGCGTAGAAGACCAGCATGTAGACGATCAGCGGGCCGGCCAGGGCCAGCGGCACGGCCTTGCGCCAATCGAAGCGCAGCGGTCGCGTGCCGGCGAGGGGCAGGGGGACGGGCTGGGACTGCGCGATCTCGGTCACGGTGCCCTCACACGAGAATCGTGTCCGCGACCGACCACGAGATCTCGGCGCGCTCGCCCACCGCGCGGCGGCGGATGGACGCACTCGACGGCTCCTTCAGCACCATCGACGTTCCGTCGCCGGCCTGCAGCATGTAGCGGCAGCGCTCGCCGGCGAAGACCGCCTCGGTGACCGTGACGCTCAGCCGGTTCTGTGGCGTCGTGTCGGTCCACGCGCTGTCGGCGAAGCGCAGGCGCTCGGGCCGCGTGGTCAAGGTCACCTTCTCTCCGCTGGCCGGTCGGTTGGGGCAGATGGCGCGGATCAGCGCGCCGTCGCATTCGGCCGTGACCACGTCGTCCTCGACGCCGCGCACGATCGCCGGCAGGAAGTTCGACTCGCCGATGAAGCCGGCGACGAAGCGGTCGCTGGGCCGGTCGTAGAGATCCTCGGGCCGCCCGACCTGCGCCACCTTGCCGTCGTTCATCACGGCGATGCGGTCCGACATGGTCAGCGCTTCCTCCTGGTCGTGCGTGACGTAGATGAAGGTGATGCCGAGATCGGCGTGCAGGCGGCGCATCTCGAGCTGCAGATTCTCGCGCAGCTGCTTGTCGAGCGCGCCCAGGGGCTCGTCCATCAGCAGCAGCCGCGGCTTGAAGACGACGGCGCGCGCCACCGCGACGCGCTGCTGCTGGCCGCCCGAGAGCTGGCGCGGATAGCGCGCGCCATAGCCCGGCAGGTGCACGAGCTGCAGCGCCTCGGCAACCAGCCGGGCGCGTTCCGCCTTGGGCACGCCGCGCTGCTTCAGCGGGAAGCCGACATTCTCCTCGACGGTGAGATGCGGGAAGAGCGCGTAGTTCTGGAACACCATGCCGATGTTGCGGCGATAGGGCGGCATGGCGACCACCGAGCGGCCGTCGATGGCGATGTCGCCGGCGCTCGGCGTCTCGAAGCCGGCGATCATCATCAGGGTCGAGGTCTTGCCCGAGCCGCTGGGACCCAGCAGCGTCAGGAACTCGCCCGAGCGGATGTCGAGCGAGACGCCATCGACCGCGGCGACGCGGTCGTACTTCTTCTCGAGGCCGGACAGCGTGACCGCCGCGCCGCTGCCGGCCCCGCTCGTGGCCGCCGTCAGCTCAGCAGCCATTTGTTGAACTTCGGGATCACGACCTCACGGTTGGCGATCCACCAATCGTAGTTGTAGTTCACGAGCTGCTTCTTGATGTCGGGTGCGCTCGGCAGCACGGCCAGCCGCTCGGTCGGGATGTATTCGTTCGACTTGCTGTTGACCGAGCCGTAGGGGATGCCCAGCGCGATGCGCGCCTGCGGGATCGCCATGGTCGAGAAGGCGACGAACTTCAGGGCGTTGGCCTTGTTCTTGGCGCCCTTGGGGATGCCCCAGGCGTCGCGCTTCAGCAGGCCCTGGTTCCAGCTGATCGCCGCCGGCACGCCGGCCGCCTGCAGCGCCGCCATGCGCCCGTTCCACACGGTGGTCATGGTGACCTCGCGGTCGGTCAGCAGCTGGATCGGCACGGCGCCGGTGTCCCACCACTTGAAGACGTCCTTCTTGATCTTGGCGTAGCTCTCCAGCGCCTTGTCGATGTCCAGCGGATAGAGCTTGTCGGCCGGCACGCCGGCGGCCATCAGCGCGAACTCCATCTCCGGCCAGCCGCCGCTGCTGGTGCCGAACATGGCGCGATCGCCGGGGAATTTCTTGGTGTCCCAGAAATCGGCCCAGCCGCTGGGCACGGCGCCCTTGAAGGCATCGGTGCGATAGGCCAGCACCTGGGCCCAGACCAGCATCTCCAGGCCGTACTCGAAGCGGTATTCCGGGCTGACGCCCTCGTCGACGATCGAGTAGTCGATCTTCTCGAAATAGTCGCCGGTCTTCATGAGGTTCATGATCGAGCCGCGGCTGAGCTGGGCCAGGTCCCATTCGACGTTGCCGGTCTCGACCATCGCCTTGACCTTGGGTGCCTCGGCGCCCGGGAAGGCGCGCACCTTGATGCCGGTCAGCTTCTCGAACGACTCGTAGTAGCCCTTCATCTGGGCTTCCTGCATCGTGCCGCCGTAGCCGGCGATGCGCACCTCGCCGCTGCCCTTGAGGATGTCGGGCACCGTCGTCTGCTCGGGCCAGGCCGCCTGGCCGAAGCTGGGACGGATGAAGGGTGCCGTCAGCGCTGCGCCGACGAGGCCGAGCGCGCTGCGCCGGCCGATCGTGTGCCTTTTCATCGAAGTGCCTGCCTTCCCGTTCGTCTGCTCAGTACGCGAGGAGATTCTCCCTGAACTGCTTGTGCTCGTAGGCCTTGCGCACCAGGCCGCGGTCCTGCAGGGCGGGAATCAGCCCGTCCTCGATCTCGGCCAAAGTGCGGCGGTTGACGTTGGGCATCGAGAACAGGAAGCCGTCGCCGCCGACTTCCTCCATGACCTCGCCCATGCGCGCGGCCACCGAATCGGGCGTGCCGCAGAGCTCGACCGACAGATCGACATTGTTGAAGCTCGCCATGGTCTCGCGGATCGAGCGGCCATTGGCGATCTTGCGGTATTGCTCGAGGTTCTGCTGGTGGCCGTTGGTCGTGACGTGCTCGGGCAGCGGCTTGTCGAGGTCGAACTTGCCGAAGTCGATGTTGGTGACCTTGCCGAAATGCGCCAGGCGCTCCTCGATGTGCTCGAGCGTGCGCGCGATGCGCGTCTTCTTGCGCTCCTTCGCCTCCGCCTCGGTCTCGCCGAGGATCGGGTTGATGAGATAGAGCACCTTGCAGTCCGAGGGCTTGCGGCCCTGCGCGATCATGTGCTTGTGCACGTCCTCGCGGTACGCCTTCATCGCCTCGATGCCCTTGACGTGCACGACGATCGTGTCGGCATGGGCGGCGGCAAACTTGCGGCCGCGCGGCGAGCCGCCGGCCTGGGCGATCACCGGCTGGCCCTGCGGCGCCGGGCCCGAGTTCAGCGGGCCACGGGTGCTGAAGAACTTGCCCTGGTAATTGACCGGGCGGACCTTGGTGTGATCGACCAGGATGCCGCTCTTGCGGTCGGCGATGATCGCATCGGGATCCCACGATCCCCACAGGCCGCGGCAGACCTCCATGTACTCGTCGGCCATGTCGTAGCGCAGATCGTGCTCGGGCATGCCCTGCATGCCGAAGTTCATCGCCGCGTAGTCGGAGCTGCCGGTGACGGCGTTCCAGCCGATGCGGCCGCCCGACACCTGGTCGAGCGTCGCCACCAGCCGGGCCAGCAGGTAGGGGTGATAGGCGTAGGTGCCGAAGGTCGGCACGATGCCGATGCGCGAGGTCACCTGGGTCATCAGGGCGGCGACGACGGACGGGTCCTGCCGCGGCACCGCGATGGCGTTCTTCAGGTAGATCTCGGTCGAGCCGTTGAAGCTCTCGCCGACGTAGGAGGAGTCTTCGAGCAGGATGTAGTCGAAACAGGCACGCTCCAGGCTGCGCGCCATGTTGAGGAACAGCTCGGGCTCCATCCAGGTCTGCCCGATATGGCCGGTCCAGGCCTCGCCCCAGGCCTGTGCACTCGATCCCTGGAGGAACCAGGCCAGGTGGAAAGGTTTGGCGCGCATCTCAGCTCCATCGGCCGTCAGGGGGAGGCCGTATGACAGGCTGGGATGAGGCAAATAGCGTGCCGCTGAACGCCGTGCCGTCAGGTTCCCGGAATCCGGAACGATTTCAGCGCGTCAGTCGCTCGCCGAGCTCGTCCTTGAAGCCGCGGTAGCGCTCGACTTCCTGCTTGAGATAGTCGCCCGTGCCTGCCGGCGTGGCCGGCGGATAGGTCTCGATGCCGGCTTTCAGGAGCCGCTCCTGCACGTCGGGCTCGCGGATCGCCTCGTTGATGGCTGCGTTGAGCTTCGTGGTGATCTCCGCCGGCATGCCGCGTGGGCCGATCATGATCACCCAGGACGTCATGGCGGCGCCCTTCACGCCCAGCTGCTCGAGCAATGGCACCTTGGCGACCAGGGGCGTGGCGCTGGGCGACGCCAGCGCCAGGGCGCGCACGGTGCCGGCGCTGATCTGCGGCACGGCGGAGGCCAGCACGGCGACGCCGAAATCGGTCTCGCCCTTCATCAGCGCCTCCATCATCGGCGCGCCGCCGCGATAGGGCACGTGCAGCGCCGAAAGGCCGCCGGCGCGCTTCAGATACACCTCGGCGCCGAACTGGGTGATGCCCGCCGGGCCGGAAGACGCGTAGCTGGCGGTGGCAGCGTTGGTACGCAGATGCGCGTTGAGCGCCTCGATGGTGGGGAACGGCTTGCTCGCCGGCACGACCAGCACCAGCGGCGACTGGCCAACCAGCGCGATCGGCGTGAAGTCGGCCAGCGGATCGTAGCGCGCGTTCTGCGGCAGCATGATCGGGTTGATCGCAAAGGCGCCGGGGTCCGACAGCATGATGCGATAGCCGTCGGGCGTCGCTGCGGCCGTAGCCGCCGCGGCGATCGAGCCGCCGGCGCCCGGCTTGTTGTCGACCACGACGGCCACCTTCAACGAATGGGTCAGGCGCTCGGCGAGGATGCGCGCGGCGACATCGCTGGTGCCGCCCGGCGCGAAGCCGACGGTGATGGTGATCGGCCGATCCGGATATTGCGCCAGCGCGATCGTCGTCGCCGCCACGAGCACGGCAAATGTGCTGGCGCACAGGGCCAGCATCCTGTTCATCGACTTCATTGCATCCCCCAACCAGTACCGCTGTCAGCTCAGCATCTCAGGGATCGTCACGATCTGACAACCCGCGGCTTCGAGACCCTGTCGCACATGGCGTGCCACCGACACGGCCGTCGGCTCGTCGCCATGCACGCACAGCGTCTCCACCGCGACCGATACGCGATTGCCCTGCCGCGAGATCAGGTAGCCGTCCTTCACCATGCTCAGCGACTGCGCCAGCGCCTTGTCCGGATCCTTGAACACCGTGCCCGGAATCGAGCGCGGCGAGAGGTTGCCGTCGTCCTCGTAGTGTCGATCGGCGAAGCCTTCGCGCGCCAGCCGCAGGCCCAGCGTGCGCGCCGCTTTCTCCATCTGCGAGCCGTAGAGCGCGACGTAGATGATGTCGGGATCGACAGTCTGGATGGCGCGGCCGATCGCCAGCGCATAGTCCTCGCGTTCCGCCGCCATGTTGTTGAGCGCGCCATGCGGCTTCAGGTGCGTCACCGGCAGGCCAGCGTAGCGCGCCATCGCCTGCAGGGCGCCGATCTGGTAGGCGACCATCAGTTCCAGATCCTTCGGCTTCATCTCGATGCGCCGGCGGCCGAAGCCCCAGAGGTCGTTGAAGCCGGGATGTACGCCCAGGCTGACGTTGCACTGCTTCGACAAGGTCACAAGGCGATGCATGGTGCTGGCGTCACCGGCATGGAAGCCGCAGGCGACGCTGGCCGAGCGGATCACCGTCATGAGGTCGGCATCGTTGCCGATGTCGTAGGCGCCGAAGCCCTCGCCGATATCCGCGTTCAGATTGATCTTCATCTTGAGGCCGCCTCGCAGGATCCGTACCGAAGCGCCCTGTATAGCGCATCGGCCCGGAATCATGCCCGGGAGTTGCCCGTGCGCCTGCGCCTGTACTGCACCGGCGGCAGGCCGAGTACCCGCCTGAAGGCGCGGCTGGACGCGGCCTGCGACTCGTAGCCGGCATCGGCGGCAACCTGCAGGATCGCCCGGCCGGTGGTCTGCCGCGCGCGGCCCTCGTTCGCCTCCTGATAT
>CAYNOF010000246.1:0-13043 GCA_964398335.1 uncultured Rhizobiaceae bacterium | reverse complement strand
GGATGGTCGAACGCATCTCCAGACCGGCGCGATTGCTCTCGCTGTAGCTCAGGGCCTTCTCCAGCTCGGCCGTTGCGCCCAGCGCATCGCCGGTGGCCAGCAGCGCTTCGCCGCGATAGCGGGCTTCCAGCACGCGCAAGTACGGCGTCTCGTTACCCTTCAAGGCGGTCGACAGAGCGTCGACCAGCCGCTGGGCGGTCTGTCCGTCGCCGCGACGGATGGCGTCCTCGACATGCACGGCGTGCGCGAGCGCGCGATGCAGGGTGTCTACCGGCCCGTTCTTCTCGCGCAGCAGATCGTCGAGCAACGGCCTGGCTTCTTCCATGCGATCGAGCCTCATGAGCGCACGGGCGCGCTGGGCGGCCAGCCAGTGCTCGGGGTTGAAGCCCAGGGTCTGACGATCCTGCGCGTCGATGTTGTGGACGACGGCGAATGCCTTCTCGTTGGCGATCAGGGCGCGTTCGAACTGCTGCGCCGTCGACAGGGCATGGCTGTGGACCGCGGCCAGGACGGCTGAGACGCTGGGAAGGTCAGTGCCGGCGAGCAGATGCTGCGCCTCCTCGACCTTGGCGACATATTGCTCGGCCGAACCGGTCGCCGCCAGCACGCGGCCGAAGGCCATCGTGATGAGCGCGACCGCGCGCATGTCGTTGAGCTTGCGCGCCAGCGTGATCGCCTGCTCGTAGACCGGCTCGACCTCGGCCGCGTTGATGCCCTCGCGCCAGGCGTAATTCACGATCTGGCCGCACGCCATCATCAGCATGTAGTCGACGGGCGGCCCGGGAGACACCGTCTCGAGCAGGCGGCGCACGCTGCGCCAGGCCTCCAGCGCCTGCCGGGGATCGCGCGTGCCGATCCACAGCGCGGCGTTGACGTAGGCGGCGGCCGCCTGCGCGACCTCGCCCGCTTCCTCCCAATGGTGCGCGATCAATGCCGCGGTTTCGTTGCCGCGGGCCTTGAAATGAACGCTGAGCGCGGCGGCGGCGCGCCGGTGCATCTCGCGCCGCCGGTTGGTCAGCAGCGAGGTGTAGGCGGCTTCCTGCACCAGGGGATGGCGGAAGGCGAACTCGTCGCGCTGCACGTCGGGCCGTTCGTACAGCAGCTCGGCGGCGAGCAGATTGTCGACGGCTGCACGCGACGGCTCGTCGCCGATCTCGGCGATCTCGGCCGCGACCGGCAGGGGGAATTCGCGCCCGACCACGGCGGCCGCCTGCAGCAGCAGCTTGTCGCGCTCCTCGAGCCGATCGATGCGGGCGCCCAGCACCGACTGCACGGTGGCCGGCAGGGCAGCGTCCAGCATGGCGGCCACCGGGCGGTACTGGCCGGGATCGCCGACCAGCGAGCCGCGCTCGGCCAGGGCGCGCACCAGCTCCTCGGCAAAGAACGGGTTGCCCGCGGCGCGGTCGACGATCCGCCGGTTGAGCGGCCGCAGGGCGCTGTCGTCGCCGAGCAGGTGATCGAGCATGAGGCTCACCGCACCGGGCGCCAGCGGTATCAGCGACACCTGCTCATAGAACGAACGATCCATCCAGGGCGCGCGGTAGCCCGGCCTGAAATTGACCAGCAGCATCGTGCGGGTGCCGGCGACCGCATGCACGATGGCGTCGATCAGCGGCTCGCTGGCGGGGTCGAGCCAGTGCAGATCCTCGATGACCAGCACGGCGGGACTGGCGAGCGCCACCATGCGCGTGATGTGCTTGACCGCATCGAGCAGGCGCGCGCGCCGGCCCGCGACGTCGGTCGGAACGCTGTCGCCGGCGCCCAGGGGCAAGCCGAGGAAGTCCAGCAGCACGCCCTTGTCGCGGCCGGCGTTCAACCGGTCCAGCGCGTCGCGCACCCTGGCTGCCGCTTCGCCGCCGGTTATCTCGTCGTCGATGCCGAAGAAGGCGCGCATCAATCCCAGGATCGACTGCAGTGGCGCGGCACGGCCATGTGCCGTGGCGCGGGTCTCGAGAATGAGGCGGCCCTCGTTGCGGCATATCTCGAGAAACTCGTAGGCGAGGCGGCTCTTGCCGCTGCCGGCCTCGCCGACGATGCCGACGACGCGCGAGGCGTTGGCGTTGGCGGCGTCCAGCGCGCGGCGCAGCACCGTCAGCTCGAGATCGCGGCCGACGAAGCTGCTCAGCCGCTGGCCGCCCTGGAATTGCTGGCTGGTGCCGATCCGGCGCAATCCCGTGAGGCGATAGACCGGCATCGCTTCGTCGATGCCGCGCAGGGCCCGCTCGCCCAGCGGTTCGACCAGGATGGCGCCGCTGGCGGCCCGCAATGTCGCCTTGCTGATCAGGGCGTGCGATGCGTCGGCGGCCTGCTCGAGGCGCGCCGCGATGTGCACGACGACGCCGATGGCATCGTATTGGCTCGAGACGTCGTTGGCGATTGCCTGCACGACCACCTCGCCGGTGTGGATGCCGACCCGAATGCGTGGTGCGCCTTCGATCTCCTGCGCCGCATCGATCATGGCGAGGCCGGCACAGCAGGCGCGGATGGCGTGGTCCTCCTGCGGGATGGGCGCGCCGAACAGGGCCATGATCCCGTCGCCCTGCATCTTGTTGACGGTGCCTTCAAAGCGCGCGACGGCAACGCGCATGGCCTGGGTGATCAACGCCATGTGCCGCGCGGCATCCTCCGGGTCCATATGCGCGACCAGGCTGGTCGAGCCGACGATATCGGCGAACAGCACGGAGATGTGCTTGCGCTCGCCCTCGCGGGCGGCGCGCGTGTTCAGCACGGTCGGGCCGGCCGTGACGGGTGGCCGGGGTGGCGAATGCCGTCCTTCGGCCTGCAACGGCACGCCGCACTGCGCACAGAAGCGTGCCGTGGGTCCGTTGCGGCGGGCGCATTCGGGGCAGGTCCGGGCAAGGGCCGAGCCGCAGTTGATGCAGAAATTCGCATCCCCGGCGTTCGGATACTGGCAGGTCTCGCAGCGCATGAAGCCGGCCCCCTGCTCCAGAGTATAGCAGGGAGTCGGCCCCTTGCGGTCGAAGGCCGGATGTCAGCGCGGCACGTCGGCCTCGATCACCTCCAGATCGGCGGTCATCACCTTGCCCCTGGTTTCCGGGCCGAGGAAGACCGCGACCACGTAGACGATCAGCGAACCGATCGTGGCGTACATCATCGGCTTGGCGAAACCCATGCCCTGGTTCACCGCGAAATAGGTCAGCAGCGGCGCGACGGCCGCGCCCCAGATCGCCCCCTGGTGGTAGACGAAGCCTGCCGCCGTTGCCCGGACCTCGGTCGGGAAACGTTCCGACAGCCAGCCCGGGTTGAGGGAATCCTTGCCGCCGACAAAGCAGATGAACAGCAGGAAGCACGCGAGGAACCACGTCGGATCCTTCGTGCTCAGATAGATCGGCACCAAGAAGATGGAGATGGCGCAGGGGAGCATGAGTGCCCAACGCCGGCCCATCCGTTCCGACATCCCGCCCCAGAAGCTGCACGCGAGGAATGTCAGGATGTTGCCCCAGAACACCGGCACCGCCACCTGGGCCGGCGTCCAGCCCAGCTCCTTCTGCAGGTAGGTGCCCAGCATGGCCCAGATCGCGTAGTAGACCCAGAAATTCGCCGCCATCCACAGACAACCCGTGAAGGTGTTCCACAGATATTTGGTCTTGAAGATCGCGAACAGCGGAAGCGTGATCTGCTTCCTGGTCGTGTCCTGGATCTTCTTGTTTTCCGTCCAGACCTTCGGCTCCTTCACATACATGCGGATCCAGACGCACGCCAAGGCCGGCAGCACGCCCAGGATCAGCATGCCGCGCCAGCCGTAGCCGTGCCCCAGGCTTTCCAGCGGGCCGTACAGGAAGCCGTAGGCCAGCGCCGACAGCGCGAAGCCCAGGCCCCACGAACCCTGCAGCACGCCGGACATGAAGCCGCGCGAGCGCACCGGCCAGGACTCCATCGCCAGCGCCGCGCCGGCCGGCCATTCCGCGCCCATGCCGATGCCCAGCAAGGCCCTGGCCACGAACAGGAACGTGAAGCTGGGCGAGAGCCCGGCGGCGAGGTTGCAGAACGAGTACCAGAGGATGGAGATCATCAGCGGCGCGCGACGTCCCAGTCGATCGGCCAGCCAGCCGGACGCGGTGGCGCCGCCCAGGCGCATGATCAGCGTGACGGAGAAGACGGCGGTCACCTCGATCAGCGGCACGCCGAATTCCTGCGCGATCGGCGCCATGATCAGGAGGAAGACCGTGAAGTCGAACGCATCCAGCGTCCAACCCATCCATGCGGCGCAGTAGGCGTACCACTGATCTTTGGTGGGTTCCTTCCACCATGGCAACGTGGACACGGGTGCACTGGATGCGGACATGGCGAGTCCTCCCGAATTGGTTTTGGTAACGCGGACGCTTCTCCAGTTGAAATTGAGCAGGCGGTTATCATCCGGCGCCTGCAGGGCATTGGCAACAGCATCGAGGGGGAATCACGCTTTGCCGACAGGCTTCCCTGCAGTTCTCACTGAAAACCGTCGGGCTCATCGAGCGACGCGAGCACGCTACGGCAGCGAACTGCTCCGCTGGGGTCGGGGAGCCAGCATCAGGGAGCTTGGGATGTGTCCTGCGGCGCGCGCAGCGCGAAGCAGGATGGCGGACAGGGCGGGATTCGAACCCGCGGTGGCTGTTACACCACGCACGCTTTCCAAGCGTGTGCCTTAAACCACTCGGCCACCTGTCCTTGAGCGGCGCGCAACCTACACAGCGGGTCCCGTTCTGCCAAGCGGCTGCGGCGGGATGGTCTCTGCCCCGGTCCTGACATAGGCTGTGCGCCAACGAGGCGGTCAGCACCCAGAACACGGCCGCCCGGGGCATGAGGAGGAACGTTAGGATGCGTATATCGGCAACCGTTGGGGCCATGCTGCTGGGTCTGGGGCTCGCCGCCCAGCCGGCGAGCGCGCAGATTTCCGGCGACGTCGTCAAGCTCGGTGTCCTGACCGACATGTCGAGCCTGTATTCCGACATCAATGGGCCAGGCGCGGTGATCGCCGTGCAGATGGCGGTCGAGGATTTCGGCGGCACGGTCGCCGGCAAGAAGATCGAGATCGTGCAGGCCGACGTCCAGAACAAGGCCGACGTCGCCGCCAACATCTCGAGCCGCTGGTACGACGTCGACGGCGTCGACGTCATCCTGGGCACCGGCGGCTCGGCCTCGTCGCTCGCCACCCAGCGCGTCGCCGGTGACAAGAAGCGTGTGTTCCTCGCCGTCGATCCGGCCTCGTCCGACATCACCGGCAAGTCGTGCAACGCCTACACCGTGCACTGGGTCTACGACACCGTGGCATTGGCCAACGGCACCGGCTCGGCGGTGGTGAAGTCCGGCGGCGATTCGTGGTTCTTCGTCACCGCCGACTACGCCTTCGGCCATGCGCTGGAGCGCGACGTCACCGCCGTGGTCAAGGCCAATGGCGGCAAGGTGATCGGCAGCGTGCGCGCGCCGCTCAACACCTCCGACTTCTCGTCCTTCATGCTGCAGGCGCAGGCCTCGAAGGCGAAGATCATCGGTCTCGCCAATGCCGGCGGCGACACCATCAACTCGATCAAGCAGGCGGCCGAGTTCGGCATCGTCAAGGGCGGCCAGAAGCTCGCCGGCCTGCTGGTCTTCGTCACCGACGTGCACAGCCTGACGCTCAACCTGGCGCAGGGCCTGCAGCTCACCGAGGCGTTCTACTGGGACCGCAACGACGAGAGCCGCGCCTTCGCCAAGCGCTTCGCCGCACGCCACGGCGGCAAGATGCCGACCAGCATCCAGGCCGGCTTCTACAGCGCGACCAAGGCCTACCTCGAGCAGGTCAAGGCGCTGGGCACCGACGACGCCGACAAGGTGATGGCGCGCTTCAAGTCGACGCCGGCCGACGACCCGCTGTTCGGCAAGTCGGTGATCCGCGCCGACGGCCGCAAGATCCACGACGTCTACCTTTTCGAGGTGAAGTCGCCGGCCGAGTCGAAGGGGCCGTGGGACTACTACAAGCTGATCCGCACCATCCCGGGCGACGAGGCCTTCCGGCCGATGGACCAGGGCGAGTGCCCGCTGGTCAAGAAGTAGACCGACGCCTGAAAACGCGAGCGGGGCGGACGGCATCGACCGTCCGCCCCGTTTGCTTTGAGGCAGCGATTACTGGAACAGCATCTTCGCGGTGTAGCCGTCCATCGGCGGACCCTTGTAGCCGCGGATCACCACCGTCTGCACGACGCGGTCCGCGCCGTCGAGCTTCTGCTCGATGTGCAGGTTGGCGCGCACGTTGCCGGCGAAGCCCAGGCCGCTGCCGGTCATCGTCGCGCAGCAGCCGGCGGCGGTGCCGGACGGGCTGAGGTCGATCGCCGTGGCGCGCGAGAGCTGCATGCTGAGCGTCTTGAAGAGATCGGCGACCTGGCCGCCGCCGACATTCTCGGCGACGTTGACCACGACAAGCTGGCGTTGATCGCCCTTCCACATGATGACCGTGCCGTGGATGCGGCCCTCGATGGTGCGCACCGACAGCGGCACCGGGCCGCCGCTGATCGTCGCCGCCAAAGCCTGGACCGCGTCGAACGAGACGACGGCGAAGACGATCAGAGCAAATCGCTTGAGCAGACGCATGTGCATGCCTCGAAAATCGATGCAGCACAGATGAACTGAGACGCTGCGATCAACAATCGAGGTCGGGTCCGCGTTGGACGCGGTCCGGTCCGCAGTGGACCCTTCGGTCCACCGCGTTCTGCTGCGAGCAAGCGGCTACTGGAACAGCAGCCGGGCGGTGTAGCTGTCCATCGGCGGGCCGCTGTAGTCGCGGATCACGACCGTCTGCACGACGCGATCCGGACCCTCGAGCCTTTGCTCGATGCGCAGGTTGGCGCGCCAGTTGCCGGCGAAGCCCAGCCCGCTGCCGCTCATCGTCGCGCAGCAACTGCGCTTGGGTGTCGCCGGCTGCAGGTTGACCGCGGTGGCGCGCGCCAGTTGCGAGCGCAGCGTGTTGTAGAGGTCGGAGACCTCCTCGGCGTCGACATGGCTGGTGACGTTGGTCACCACGAGATCATGTCCGTCGCTCTTCCACATCACGGTGGTGTTGTGCACGCGGCCGGACGGAGTGAGCACGCTGAGCGGCGCCGAGCCCGACCGGTTGGCCTGGGCCGCTGCCTCCATCGCACCGAAGGCGATGAAAGCTGAAGCAAGCAACGCAAGTTGCCTGGTGCGTGAGAGTTGGACTGCCGACGGCAGCCCGGGTCGGGTCCGTAGCGGATCGTTCATGGCTCGCGCAAAGAGGGGGTTTGCGGTGAATTGTCTTCGTGGGCCGGTTCGGCCGTTGTTGGAGACTACATGAATATTCCCCGGAAGCAGGCAATTTTCGCCTGCGCCCTGCTGATCGCAGGCGTCTTTTCTGCCCCCGTCTTCGCCCAGGGCCAGGGCGTGATCGCCACCTGGGATTGCCCCAAGCGCTCGGGCCATGGCCCCGCCGCCAGCCCGGCGCCGGCCCAGTATTCGGCCGTCAAGGAACTGGAACAGTACGTCGCCCAGTTGCAGGCGGAACTCGAAAAGAGTGACCGCTCACGATCGAAGCGGACTCGTCGCTGACCCTTTAACAGTCATCCTGAATTCACTAAGCTGCCCAACTGTCGCCATACCTGATGACGAGCTTCCAGTGAGATAACGCTGGAAGGAGAGGGTTAATGATCAGACGCTCATTTCGCGTATCCATCCTGGTTACTGGCATTGTTCTTTCCGGCGTAGTGGCAGCTCCCGCATTCGCTCAGAACTACGGGCTGATCCCCCGGGGCTCGTGCCCCAAGATGTCGCCGTCGGCGTCCTATACGCCGTCGGCTCAGGTCCAGCAGCAGACCGCCTACAACGTCGCCTCCTCGACGGCGACGCCTCCTCGCGAAACGCAGCGTCCCCGCCGGCGCGGTTTCGGCTCGCCGTTCTGACCTAGCCGACGGCGCCACCCATCACGCCTTCGCTCGGCGCCGTCTCGGCGGTGCCCAGCGAATGCGCGTGCAGCGGCGTCGCCATCGCCTGCACCTGCGGCAGCACGGTCTTCGCGAACAGCTCCAGGCTGGCGCGCGCCTCGGAAGCCGGCTTCGAGCCGTGCTGCGGATGCAGGATCAGGTACTCCAGGCTGATGCGCTCCTGGACATGCGCGATCTTCTCGAGGATCTCATCGGGCGTGCCGATGAGGTGTGAATCCTCCGACAGGATGCTCTCGTTCTCCTGCAGGGCGCGGCCCTGCCGGAAGGCCTTGGCGTAGTCCTCGTATCCCGGCACGTTCTCGAACGCCTCGGCGTTCCACACCGCGTAGTGATTGCGCGCCGCCCAGCCCTGCTCGGCGGCGTAGGTGCGGGCGCGCGCGATCTCGGCTTTGTCGGTCGAGCAGTGCAGGTACATCATCACCGTGGGCTGGTTGGGCGGCAGGCCGTTCTTGCGGCGGATGGCATTGAAGCGTGAGACTCCCTTGGCCATCACCTCCAGCGAGGTCGCGGTGACGAACATCTGTCCCAGCCCGAGCTCGGCCGCGACCTGCATCGAGGACGGCGTGTTGAACGCGCCCCTGATATCCGAATAGAGCGAGCCGCGATGGCGCGCCGTGGGCCGCACGGTGGTCGGCGGCACGCTGTAGTGCTTGCCCTTGAACTCGAAACGGTCCGCTTCGGATCTGCGCAGGATCTGGATCATTTCCGCGAAGCGCTCGCGCGACTCCTCGCGCGCGACGTTGAAGCCGGCGTACTCGTGCGAGGAGATGCCGCGGCCGATGCCGATATGCAGCCGGCGCCCGTCCAGCAGCAGGTCGAGCATGGCGATCTCGTGCGCCAGCTTCAGCGGCTGCCACCACGGCGCGACGATGACGGCGGTGCCCATATCGACGCGCCGCGTGCGGCCCGCCCAATACGCCAGCCACTGCAGCGGATTGCCCTGCATCGAATAGGGCGAGCCATAGTGTTCGGCGCACCAGATCGCGTTGAAGCCCAGCGGCTCGACCATGGCGCCGAGCTTCATCGTCTCCTCGTGGATCTCGATGTCGCTGGTCTGGGGCGGCTGGCTGTAGTTGCCGGCGAGCATGCGGTCCCAGTCACGGTGGTTGTAGCTCGTGACCATTACGCCGACTTGCATGGACGCCTCCCGATCTGTCGCCCGAAAATCGGGCGGCGATCCGGCGCCGGCAACAGCGCGTGCTGTCGATGTTCCGCTTGCCGAGACAGGCTAGGGCAGCGTGGTCTTCAGCTTGCCGTTGAGACGGACGAAATTGCCCTTGGGTCCACCGCCGCGCGACGGCGGGTCGTAGCGCCAGAAGCTGCCGTCGATGACGCCGAGATAGCCGCAGATCTTGTAGTCGTCGGAGATATCCTTGTCGTTGCCGATGAAGTCCTTGTAGGCGTAGCTCAGGCCCTTCTCCGGTCGCGGATAGTGCGGGTGCGTGTGGTACCAGGCCATCGGCGTCGTGCCGTCGGGGCAGCCCATGTTGGGCTCCCACTGACGGATGCTGACCGAGTTGCCGGGCTCGTGCAGCGGACCCTTCTGGCCGATCTCGCCGGTGGCGTCGTTGAGCCAGATGATGCCGCCATACTCGGTCGGCGTGCCGTTGCAGGATTGCGGCAGCACGTCGTTGAGGAAGGCCCGCGCCGCGTCCTCGACCTTCTGCTCGACCAGCGTGCGGGCCTTGGGTTGCGGGCTTTTCCTGGCTGCCATGGTGTGGATCTCCATGCCCTGCGACGACATCCTATGCTGGCACGTCGCCAACCGAGACGCCACGGAAGAGATCATCTCCGCCTCGCATGCAGCCCTCCATGGCGCGCCACGATGTGGATGGTGAGTCGGGGGCCTGCTACGGTCGTCCGACAACTACGGCGAACGGATGCGATGACCGACGCGATTGAAGAGGCGATGAAGACGCTGCGGCCGTGGATCGGCAGCGTGCGGGTGATCGAGGACGATGTCGCGCTGCCGATGGTGCGGCGCGTGGCGGCGACCTTCGACGTCGATCCCGATTCGATCAGGCAGGGCATGGAATTGCCGCCGCACTGGTTCACCCTGTTCTTCGCCGACGTCGCGCGGCAGAACCAGTTGCGCGAGGACGGCCACGCCCAGGGCGGCGTGGTGCTGCCGCCGATCCCGATGCCGCGCCGCATGGGCGCCGGCCGCCGGCTGAAGCTGGTGTCCCGCATGCGCGCCGGCGAGAAGGCGGTGCGCAAGTGCGAGGTGGTCGACATCGTGCCCAAGACCGGCCGCTCGGGCAGCATCTACGTGCTGACCCTGCGCAACACCTACGAGCAGGGCGGCCGCGTGCTGGGCATCGACGAGTTCGACGCGATCTACCGCGAGGCGACGCCGCCGGGCCAGAAGACGACAGCGACCGTGCCGGTGAAGGCGCCGACCGACCAGGCATGGGCCGACACGGTGCTGATGTCGGAGACGCTGAACTTCCGCTACTCGGCGATCACCTGGAACGCGCACCGCATCCACTACGACTCCATCTACACGCGCGAGGTCGAGGGCTATCCGCACACGGTGCAGAACGGCGGGCTGACCATGCACCTGATGATCGACGCCGCGCTCAGGCGCGCGCCGGGCGAGCTGCGTGGGCTGACCGCGCGGCTGACCTCGCCGCTGTTCGTCGGCGACAGCGTGAAGATCTGCGGCTATGCGGCGAAGGACGGCAGGATGCGCGTCTTCCTCGCCGACAAGAACGGCACGCTCTGCGGCGAGATGGATCTGGAGTTCGCGTGATGGCCTCCTTTGTCGTCCTGAACGTAGCGAAGGGCCTCGCGGTGCGGCGAACGGATGTCGCGCCGGCGGATGACCGCGATGCCGCTGGATCCTTCGCTGCGCTCAGGACAGCGGGGTCAGCGCCTCGCCATGGAGAGCGGCCATGACCGGCGGGCCGTTGGAGGGGGTGCGGGTGATCGACCTCACCACCGTCGTCGTCGGGCCGATCTGCACGCGCACGCTGGCCGACCAGGGCGCCGACGTGATCAAGGTCGAGGCCCCCGGCGGCGATCTGTTGCGTACCATGGCGCATGGCAGCCGCAATGCCGGGATGTCCGGCAAGTTCATCAACTTCAACCGCAACAAGCGCTCGGTCTGCCTCGACCTCAAGCATGCCGAGGGCATCGCCGCGATGCGTCGGCTGATCGCCAAGGCCGATGTCTTCGTCAGCAACGTGCGGCCCGAGGGGCTGACGCGTGCCGGGCTCGATCACGCGAGCCTGTCCAGGGACAACCCCCGCCTGATCCACTGCTCGATCCTCGCCTTCGGCCGCGGCGGCCGCTACTACAACCGCCCGGCCTATGATCCCATCGTGCAGTCGCTGTCGGGCGTCGCCGGCACCTTCGAGCGCGCCATCGGCGAGCCGCGCTTCGTGCCCATGGTGATGACCGACCACACCACCGGGCTGATCGCCGCACAGTGCATCGGCTTCGCGCTCTATCGCCGCGAGAAGACCGGCGTGGGCGAGGCGATCGACGTGCCGATGTTCGAGAACATGGCCTCGTTCGTGATGAGCGAGCATCTCGGCGCCGCGACCTTCGATCCGCCGGTCGGTCCGACCGGGGACGGCAGGCTGCTCAGCCCCGACTATCGGCCGCTGCCGACCAGGGACGGCTACATCACCGTCGGCCCCAACACCAACCCGCAGGCCTTCGCCTTCTTCGACGCCATCGGCCGGCCCGAGCTGAAGACCGATCCGCGCTTCGACAGCGCGTCCTCGCGCACCGCCAACGCCGCGGCCTATTTCAAGGTGCGCATGGAGGGACTGGCGCAGAAGACCACGGCGGAGTGGCTGGAGATCTTCGCCAGGCTCGACGTGCCGGCCGCGCGCTACAACTCGATCGACGATTTGCTCGAGGATCCGCATCTCAACGATGTCGGCTTCTTCCGCAGCGAGGACCATCCCTCGCAGGGCAAGATCCGCCGCACCAAGGTGGCCAACACCTTCTCCGGCGGCGCGCGCACCGACGAGCGCCACGCGCCGGTGATCGGCGAGCACACCGCCGCCGTGCTGGCCGAAATCGGCTACTCGCCTGAAGACATCGAGAAGATGATCGCCGCCGGCGCGGCGCGATAAGGATCCAGACCATGCCCATGCGTTCCGACCTGCCGACTTGGCGCTCGCTGATGTTCGTGCCGGCGACCAAGCCGAACTTCATCGCCAAGGCACATACGCGCGGCGCCGATGCCATCATTCTCGACCTCGAGGACTCGGTGGCGCCCAGCGAGAAGGACGTCGCGCGCAAGGCTTTGACCGAGGCCGCGAAGACCGTGGCGCAAGGCGGCGCCGACGTGGTGGTGCGCATCAACCGGCCGATGGAAATGTCGGTGCCCGATATCGCCGCCGCGATCATGCCCGGCGTCGGCGCGCTGATGCTGCCCAAGGTGATGGGGCCGGAGCATGTGAAGCTGCTGTCCGAGATTGCCGCCGTGCGCGAGGCGGCGGTCGGGCTGAAGCCCGGCCATACGCGTTTCATCGCCATCGTCGAGACGCCGGAGGCATTGCCGTCGCTGGGCGCGATCGCCCATGCCGATCCGCGCGTCGTGGCGCTGGGCATCGGCGCCGAGGACCTGTCGACCGAGCTGGGCGGCGCACCCACCGGCGATGCGCTCTATGTCTACGCCATGATGGTGGTGGCCGCGGCGCGCGGCGCCGGCATCCTGCCGCTGGGCTCGGTCGGCCGCTTTGCCGATTTCTCCGACCTCGAGGGCTATCGCGAGAGCCTGAAGCGTTCGCGCGGCCTGGGTTTCGCCTGCACCGCCTGCATCCATCCGCTGCACGTGCCGATCATCAACGAGGAGTACGGCGTCAGCTCAGCCGATGCCGATCGCGCGCGGCGCCTGCTGGCGGCCTTCGATGCCGCGGTCAAGGCAGGGCAGGGCGCGGTGGCCTTCGAGGGCGCCATGATCGACCTGCCGGTGGCCGAGCGCGCCCGCCGCCTGCTGGCGCGGGTCCGCTAAGCCGCTGTTCAGCCGTCAGTATTGCCGGAATCCTCCCGGCTGATAGTCTGCGCTCCCGAGCGGAGGGCGCCATGTGGGTCTGGCGGCTGCTCGGGCTCGCCTTCGTCGTCGTGGCGCTGGGCGCGCTCGGCGCAGATCTC
>CAYNOF010000245.1:0-1761 GCA_964398335.1 uncultured Rhizobiaceae bacterium | reverse complement strand
TCAGCGACCGCACCAAGCGCGAATTGTCGGCGGTCGACGGCCTGCGGGTCTTCGTGATGGACCCGCGTACCGGCCGCACCATCATGGATGCCCCGTCGGGCACGGGCGCCCTGCTGCCGATCGCGCCGACCACCTCGTGGCGGCTGCCCTACATGGTGGTCGATGCACCGCCCGGCGTGCCCAGCGGCAAACGACATGAACTGGCGATGGTGACGCGCGACATTCGCGGCGTGGGCCCGCTGCGCGTGGCGGTGCTGCGGCCCGAGCCGCTGCACGACGATATCGGCCACTGGATCCTGACCTCGGTGTTTCCCGAGGTGCTGCCGGTGCTGGCGCCGATCTTCCTGATCATCATGGCGATCGCGCTGTGGACCGTGCGCACGTCGCTGCGGCCGGTGACGCGCGCGGCCGAGCAGGCCAACCTGGTCGACGCGTCACGGCCGGAGACGCGGCTGGAGACCGCCGTGCCGGCCGAGATCCGTCCGCTGGTCGACGCGGTCAACAAGGCTTTCGACCGTCTCGCGCTGGGCTTCGCCGAGCAGCGCCGCTTCACCGCCAACGCCGCGCACGAGCTGCGCACGCCGCTGGCGGTGCTGCGCGCGCGGCTCGACGCGCTGGAAGACCGCGGCATGGCCGACACCATCCGCGCCGATGTCGAGCGCATGAGCCGCATCATCGAGCAGCTGCTGGCGGTGTCGCGGCTCGATTCGCGCCTGCCGGTGGCCAAGGACCCGGTCGATCTGGCGGAGGTCGCCGGCGACGTGGTGGCGCGCCTGGCGCCGCTGGCGGTGGCCGCCGGCAAGCAGCTCTCGCTGCAGGCGCCGGACAAGCCGGTGCGTGTCATGGGCAACGCCGAGATGCTGGCCGCCGCTGCCCGCAACCTGGTCGAGAACGCGCTGCGCTTCACGCCGCGCGGCCAGTCGGTGAACGTCGTGATCGAGGGCGAGGAGCGGGACGTGCGGCTCGAGGTGCACGACGCCGGGCCGGGCGTGAACATCGATGCGCAGCAGCACATCTTCGAGCGCTTCTGGCGCGGCCAGGACCGCGGCGGCGGCGCCGGGCTGGGGCTGGCGATCGTGCACGAGGTTGCGGTCCAGCACGGCGGCAAGGTCGAGGTGGCGCGCAGCTCGATGGGCGGCGCGCTCTTCCGCCTCACCCTGCCGCCGCAGGGCATGCAGCAAGCCGCCTAGGCTTCAGGCCAGCGCCAGCGCGGCCAGCTTCACCTTCTCGCGTTTGCCCGCCGCGTCCGCCGGAGGCAGCGGTTCGACGATGAACCCTTCAGGCAGCGACAGCCGATCGAGCAGGGCCTGCGAAACGACGATGTCGTGGCCGGCCATGCGCGCCGCGTCAAGCAGGCGCGACGCAGTGTTGAGCGTGTCGCCGACATAGGCGATCTCCCGCCGTTGCTGACCGATCTCGCCTGCGACCACGGGCCCGATATGCAGCGCGGCGCGAAATCTCGGCACCAGGCCGAAGCGTGCGCGATACCATTCCGCTCGCTGTTCGATGATCCGGGCGGCGGCGAACACGCAGAGCGCCGCGCGGCTCTCCTTCAAACCTGAAGACATTGGCCACGACAGGATGGCCTCGTCGCCGACGTATTTGTGGATCTCCGCATCGTAGTCGTGTGCCGCATCGCCGATATCGGCGAAGAAGGCGCGGAGCAGTGCATGGAACTCGAGATCGCCGAGGCGCTCGGCGGTGCTGGTCGAGTTGACCATGTCGATGACGGCAAAGACCAGTTCCTCGCGGCGCGGGTGG
>CAYNOF010000244.1:0-1687 GCA_964398335.1 uncultured Rhizobiaceae bacterium | reverse complement strand
ATCAGGTGCGCGGCGAGCAGGGTCACCGCCTGCACCGCGACGATCGACAGCACGACCACCAGCGCGATGTAGGGCGCCAGCCGGTCGGGGCCGCGCAGCAGGCGCGCGAACCAGCTGCGATTCTCGGTCACGTGATCTACTCGCCGTCGGCGCGCGTCACCGCGGGGGTGAAGATGTAGCCGTCGCCGCGCACCGTCTTGATGAAGGTCGGTTCGGCCGGGTTGGGCTCGATGCGCCGGCGCAGGCGGCTGATCTGCACGTCGATGCTGCGGTCGAGCACGTTGGCGGCGCGGCCATGGGCGATGTCGAGCAGCTGGTCGCGATTGAGAACCCGTTGCGGCCGCTCGAGGAAGGCCAGCAGCAGGTCGAACTCGCTGCTGCCCAGCGGCACCAGCGCGCCGTCGGGCGCGTTGAGCGTGCGCCTGGCGCTGTCGAGCGACCAGCCCTCGAAGCTGTAGATCGGCGGCGCCACCTCGGTCTCGTCGACCGAGGTGCTGACGCGGCGCAGCACGGCGCGGATGCGCGCCAGCAGCTCGCGCGGGTTGAACGGCTTGACCACGTAGTCGTCGGCGCCGAGCTCCAGGCCGATGATGCGGTCGGTGTCCTCCGACATCGCCGTCACCAGGATGATCGGCGTCGGGCCGTGCTCGCGGATCTTGCGGCTGAGCGCCAGGCCGTCCTCGCCCGGCAGCATGATGTCGACCAGCGCCAGGTCGACGCGCGCATTGGCCAGCGCCTGCATCGCCTGGCGCGCGTCGGGCACGGCGGTGACGCGAAAGCCGTTGCGCGTCATGAAGCCCGACAGCAGCGAGCGGATCTCGCGGTCGTCGTCGACGATCAGAAGGTGCGGTGTGCGTGCCACGTGCGTTGGCTCTCCCGGGGCTCCTCTGCGGCCCATGCCGGCTGATTCCATGACAGGATAATAAGGCATCACAAGGGACCGGCGGCAGGTCCGCGGTACGGACGGCAATCGGCCGTTACACTACGTCAAGCGCCGGTCACCATTGCCGGGCGTATGCTCTCTATATGGCTGTCATCGGCTCACTACGCCGACCCTCTCGGAAAGGACCACTGTCCATGCTTACCCGCAAGACCCTGATGGCCGCCGCCGTCGCGGGCATCGCGATGATCGGCTCGGCCGTCGCGATCGCCCAGACGCCGCCTCCCGGCGGCCCGACACCTCCGGATCGCGACGCGATGCGCCGCATGATGCACGAGCGCGTCTGCAAGGAGGCCCCTGCCCGCCTCGCCGGCCGCATCGCCTACGCCGAGGTGAAGCTCGGCATCACCGATGCGCAGAAGAGCGCCTGGCAGGCCTTCGCCACGGAAGCCCGCGCCGCCGCCCAGCCGATGATGAAGCTGTGCGACACGCCGCCGGCCAACACCAGGGGCGACGCCGCCGCCGAGCTGGCGCAGCGCGAGCGCTTCCTGCAGGCGACGCTCGACACCACCAAGGCGATGCGCGCCGCGGTCGAGAAGCTGACCCCCGTGCTGACCGCCGACCAGAAGGCCAAGCTGGCCGACCTGATCCGCATGGAAGGCCGCCGCGGCATGCACCGCATGGGCGACCATCGCATGCCGATGATGCACGGCGGCGCGCAGCCGATGATGCACGGCCCGCAGCCGACCAACACGCCGCCGGCTCCCCCGGCGCCGACCAAGTAAGTCTCCGACGCCCCCTCGAACG
>CAYNOF010000243.1:0-9887 GCA_964398335.1 uncultured Rhizobiaceae bacterium | reverse complement strand
CCTGCTTCACCAGATTCAGCCAGTAGGCGGCGCCGGTGAGCAGGATCTTGTCGTTGAAGTCGTAGATCGGCGTGTGCACGTGCGCGCAGCCGCCGACGGCGTCGCCGCCATTGCCGATGAAGATGTAGGCGCCGGGCTTCTTCTCCAGCATGAAGGCGAAGTCCTCGGCGCCGGTCATCGGCGTCATCTTGCCGTCGACCTTCTCGATGCCCGCTGTGGCCTGCGCCGCCTTCACGGCGATCACCGTCTGCTCCTTGGCGTTGACCAGCGGCGGATAGCGGCGCTGGTACTTGTACTCGGCGGTGCAGCCCCAGGCCTCGGCGGTCGAGCGGGCGATCTCGCCCATGCGGCGCTCCAGCAGGTCGCGCACCGCGGGGCTGTAGCTGCGCGCCGTGCCGCGCACCAGCACGTCGGACGGGATCACGTTGGGCGAGCCGTAGGTGCCGCCGGCGATGTGGCCGACGCTCAGCACCGCGGTCTGCGACGACGGCACGTTGCGGCCGATGATGCCCTGGATGGCGAGGATGAAGCTCGCCATCGGCGTCGTCGGATCGGTGCCGCGCTCGGGCAGGGCGCCGTGGCCGCCGGTGCCCTTGAAGGTCACGGTCCACGAGTCGCTCGCCGCCAGCATCGGGCCGGGGCAGATCGCGAAGTGGCCGGTGGGCACGCCAGGCATGTTGTGCATGCCGTAGACCGCGTCGCAGGGGAACAGGTCGAACAGGCCTTCCTCGATCATCACCCGCGCGCCGCCCGAGCCTTCCTCGGCCGGCTGGAAGATGAAGTGGATCGTGCCGGCGAAGTCGGGATTGGCGGCGAGATGCTTGGCGGCGGCCAGCAGCATCGCGGTATGGCCGTCATGACCACAGGCGTGCATCTTGCCGTCGATCACCGAGCGGTGCGCGAACTCGTTCTTCTCCTGCAGGTGCAGCGCGTCCATGTCGGCGCGCAGGCCGATGGTCTTCTGGCCCGGCCGCGCGCCCCTGAGCGTGCCGACCACCCCGGTGGTCGCCAGCCCGCGATGGATCGGAATGCCCCATTCGGTGAGCTTGGCGGCGACGATGTCTGACGTGCGTACCTCCTCGAAGGCGGTCTCGGGATGCCTGTGGATGTCGCGTCGGATCGCGACCATCTCTTCCTCGGACGGCTTGAGCGCGTCCAATACGTCGTGCGGCATATGAATTCTCCTTGCTGGCTGTCACCATAGCGCCGGGGAAAGCGGCTAGGGAAGGGATGCAGGACACGATGCGATTCGCAGCAGAGCGGCCCGTCCTGACGACCGGGCGCCTGGTGCTGCGCCGGCCGCAGGCGGGCGATATTCCGGCGATCGTCGACATCGTGGGCGATCTGCGGGTCTCGCAGTATCTGGCGCGCGTCCCGCATCCCTACGGCGAGGCCGACGGGCGCTTCTTCATCGACGAGATCGTGCCGCACGAGCTCGTCTGGGCGCTGACCCTGCGGTCCTCCGGCCAGCTGGTGGGATCGGCCGGGCTGGCGCCGACGGACGAGGAAGATGTCGCCGAGCTGGGCTACTACCTCGCGCCGTCACGGTGGGGGCAGGGCCTGGCGACCGAAGCGGCGCGCGCGATCGTCGACTACGGATTCAAGGTTGCCGGCCTGACGTCGATCGTCGCCGGTTTCTTTGTCGGCAATCCGGCGTCCGGCCGCGTGCTCGGCAAGCTGGGCTTCGTCGAGACCGGTCGGACCGAGCGCCCCTGCCTCGCGACGGGTAAGGTCGAGCCATCGGTCGAAGTGCGTCTCGACCGCCCTTGATCCGGGAGTTGCCATGGCCAGCACCGCTCCATCGATGACCCAGGACAGCGACGCGCTCGCCCGTGACTACGAGCAGGTCAGCGCCGACCGCCAGTTCGCCTCCGGCCAGCGCCTGGCGAAGGCGCTCGCCATCGCGCCGGGCGAACGCGTGCTGGATGTCGGCTGCGGCACCGGACTGCTCGCCGAGCATATCGCCGGGATCGTCGGTCTCGCCGGCCGCGTGCTCGGCGTCGATCCCCTGCCGCTGCGCATCGAGCTGGCGCAGCAGAAGGCGCGCGCCAACCTCGCCTTCGCCGTCGGCAATGCCTACGACCTGTCGGCGATCGAGCCGGCCAGCTTCGACGTCGTCTGCCTCAACGCCGTGTTCCACTGGCTGCCGGAGAAGGCTGGCCCGATGCGCGGGTTCGCGCGCGTGCTGCGCCCGGGCGGCCGGCTGGGCATCAGCGGCGCCGGCCGGGACGGGCAGTCGCCGATGCGGACGGCGGTGGCGAAAGTCCTCACCGCGCCGCCGTTCAGTCAGCACCGCCGGCCCGAGGCGCTGACCCATCCGGTCGAAGAGCCGGAAATGCGCCAGCTCTACCTCGACGCGGGCTTCGCGGTGCCGCGCATCGCCGTCCAGGATTTCACCCAGACCTTCGCCTCGCCCGCGGCGGCGATCCGCTATTCCGAGGCCAGCTCCTTCGGCAACCTGCTGGGCCATCTGCCCGAGGCCCTGCGGCCGGCGGCCCGCGAGGCGATCGCGGCGGAGCTCGCGCGCGTCGCCGGGCCCGACGGCAGCATCACGCGACAGGGCCGCCGCATCATCGCCATCGGCGTGCGGCGCTAGGTTGTCGGCAGCTTGTAGCTCCTGAAGTCGTCGCGCAGCTTGGTCTTGAGGATCTTGCCGGTGGCGGTGTGCGGGATCGTCTCGACGAACTGCACGTCGTCGGGCAACCACCATTTCGCGATCTTGTCCTTGAGGAAGTCGAGCACCGCCTCGCGCGTGAGGTTGGCGCCCGGCCGCGGCACGACGATCATCAGCGGCCGCTCGTCCCACTTGGGGTGGAACACGCCGATCACCGCGGCCTCGGCGACGCCGGGATGCGCCATGGCGGCGTTCTCGAGGTCGATCGAGGAGATCCACTCGCCACCGGACTTGATGACGTCCTTGGAGCGGTCGGTGATCTGCATGAAGCCGTCGGGATCGATGGTGGCGACATCGCCGGTGGGGAACCAGCCGCCCGCGCGCAGCGGGTCGCCGCCCTCGTCGCGGAAATAGCGGCTGACGACCCAGGGCCCGCGCACCAGCAGGTCGCCGAACGCCTTGCCGTCGCGCGGCAGCTCCTGGCCCTTGTCGTCGACGATCTTCATGTCGACGCCGAACACGGCGCGGCCCTGCTTCAGGCGCACCTGCAGCTGCTGGCTGGGCGGCAGCGACAGCTGCTTGTGCTTGAGGTTGTTGACCGTGCCCAGCGGGCTCATCTCGGTCATGCCCCAGGCGTGCAGCACCTCGACGCCGAACTCGCGCTGGAAGGTCTCGATCATCGCCGGCGGTGCCGCCGAGCCGCCGACCACCGCGTATTTCAGCGTCGAGAGCTTCAGCCCCTTGGACTGCATGTGGGTGAGCAGGCCGAGCCAGATGGTCGGCACGCCGGCGGTATGCGTGACCTTCTCGCTCTCGTAGAGCTCGTACAGGCTGGCGCCGTCGAGCGCCGGGCCGGGGAACACCAGCTTGGCGCCGGCGAGGCAGCCGCTGTAGGGCAGGCCCCAGGCGTTGACATGGAACATCGGCACGACGGGCAGCACCACCGACCGCGCCGAGACGTTGAGCGTGTCGGGCAGCGCGCTGCCGTAGGCGTGCAGCAGGGTCGAACGGTGCGAGTAGAGCACGCCCTTGGGATTGCCGGTCGTGCCCGATGTGTAGCAGAGCGACGACGCGGTCTTCTCGTCGAACTCCGGCCACTCGTAGGTGCCCGGCTTGCCGGCGATCAGCTCCTCGTAGACCAGCAGGTTGGCGATGCTGAGCCCGGCCGGCAGGTGGGCGCGGTCGGTCATCGCCACGATGTGCTTCACGCTCTTGAACTGCGGCGCCAGCTTGTCGATCAGCGGCAGCAGGTTGGCGTCGACGAAGAGGATCTGATCCTCGGCGTGGTTGACGATGTAGACGATCTGCTCGGGGAACAGGCGCGGGTTGATGGTGTGGCACACCGCGCCCATGCCGGAGATCGCGTAGTACAGCTCGAAATGCCGGTAGCCGTTCCACGCCAGGGTGCCGATGCGGTCGCCGGCCTTGATGCCCAGCCCGATCAGCGCCTCGGCCATCTGCTTGGCCCGCTGCCGCGCGTCACGGTAGGTGTAGCGGTGGATGTCGCCCTCGACCCGGCGCGAGACGATCTCGGTGTCGCCGTGGTTCTCGGCGGCGAACTCGATGAGCTGCGAGATCAGCAGCGGGCGGTCCTGCATCAGGCCGAGCATGGCGTGGCGTCTCCCCAAGGTGCGAAAGCGGCGCGAAAATGGGGGTGGTCGGGGTCCCCGTCAACGGTATACGTGGACGCAGAACGAAAGGATGCACGGGGACTCCGGATGACCGCCTCGCCGCTGATCAACCGCCGCGATCTGGCCTTCGTGCTCTACGACCTGCTCGACGTCGGCACCTTCACGAAGCACGCGCGCTACGCCGACCACAGCCGCGAAACCTTCGACGCGGCGATCGAAACGGCGCATCGCCTGGCGGTCGAGAAATTCCACCCGCACAACGCCAAGGCCGACAAGAACGAGCCGACCTTCGACGGCAAGACGGTCAGCATGATCCCCGAGGTCGCCGAAGCCCTTGCGGCCTTCCGCGACGCCGGATTCTTCGCGCCGACCAAGGATTACGAGCTGGGCGGCATGCAATTGCCGCTGACCGTGGCGCAGGCCTGCAACGCGATGTTCCAGTCGGCCAATATCGGCAGCGCCGGCTACCCGTTCCTCACCGTCGGCGCGGCCAACCTGATCGAAAGCTTCGGCTCGCAGGAGCAGAAGTCGCTCTACATGGCGCCGATGCTGGCCGGCCGCTTCTTCGGCACCATGTGCCTGAGCGAGCCGCAGGCCGGCTCGTCGCTGGCCGACATCCGCACCCGCGCCGAGCCGCAGCCCGACGGCAGCTACCGCGTGATCGGCAACAAGATGTGGATCTCCGGCGGCGAGCACGAGCTCTCCGAGAACATCGTCCACATGGTCCTGGCCAAGATCCCCGGCGGGCCGCCGGGCGTGAAGGGCATCTCGCTGTTCATTGTCCCCAAGCGCACGGTCAATCCCGACGGCTCGGTGGGCGAGCGCAACGACGTGCGGCTGGCCGGCCTCAATCACAAGATGGGCTATCGCGGCACGACCAACACGGTGCTGAATTTCGGCGAGAAGGGCGGCGCCGTCGGCTACCTGCTGGGCCAGCCGCATCGCGGCCTGGAATACATGTTCCAGATGATGAACGAGGCGCGCATCGGCGTCGGGCAGGGCGCGGTGATGCTGGCCTATGCCGCGTACCTGTTCTCGCTGGACTACGCCCGCGGCCGGCCGCAGGGCCGCGCACCCGACAGCAAGGACCCGGTCTCGCCGATGATCCCGATCGTCGAGCACGCCGACATCAAGCGCATGCTCTTGCACCAGAAATGGGTGAGCGAAGGCGGCCTGCATCTCTGCCTCTACGCTGCCTCGCTGGTCGACCGCATCGCCATGGCAAGCGACGCGACGGAGAAGGCGCGGCTCGAGCTGCTGCTCGACACCCTGACGCCGATCGTCAAGGGCTGGCTGTCGGAGGTCTGCCTGAAGTCGAACGAGCACGCCGTGCAGATCCTCGGCGGCTACGGCTACACCCGCGACTATCCGGTCGAGCAGTATTATCGCGACCAGCGGCTCAACCCGATCCATGAAGGCACCGACGGCATCCAGGCGATCGACCTGCTGGGCCGCAAGATGGCGATCAAGGGCGGCGCCGGCTGGAACGCGGTGAAGGCCGAGATCGCCCGCGCCATCGGCATCGCCACGGCGCACGATCCGCTCAAGCAGATGGCGCGCGATCTCGCCGCCCTCGTCGAGACGATCGAGACGACGCGCGCCACCCTGCTGGGCGCGATGGGCAAGGGCCAGGCGTCGCTGGCGCTGGCCAACGCCTTCCATTTCCTCGACCTGTTCGGCCTGCTGGTGATGGGCTGGATGTGGCTGTGGCAGGCCAACGCCGTGCACGACCTGCCGCACGCTGCCACCGATGAGGAACGCGCCTTCCGCGACGGCAAGCTCGCGGCCTGCCGCTATTTCTTCGCCTACGAGGTGCCGCGCTCGGCCTATCTCGCCTCGCTGCTGGACAAGCTCGACGACACGACGCTGACGATGAAGAGCGAGTGGTTCGCCTAGACTCGCGCTGTGACGATATACGCCTGCATCGGCGCCTCGATGGCGCCTGAGCCGTAGCGGGCAGCCAGGGCCGCAGCGACGGCGTCGGTAACAGCCTGCAGCCCGCCGGGCGCGCGCGCCTCGATCTCGCCGCGCAGCGGCGTGCCCTGGCACATCGCGGTCGCCGCATCGCGCGCGCTGGCAGCGCGGCTGGGCAGGGTGACCATGTCGACGATGACGTGGTTGAAGCCGGCGGCGGCGACGTCCGCCCTGATGCGCTCGACGTCGTGGTAGCCGTGCGGCGTGCGCTCGAAGAAGCGCGGCGGATCGTCGGGGAAGCGTACGGCCACGGCTTCGTTCACGATTGCGGCAATCGGATTGTGTGCCACGCTGTCCCAGGCGCTGAACAGGAAGCGGCCGCCTGGCTTCAGTACCCGCTTGGCCTCGCGATAGCCGGCGACGCGGTCGGGAAAGAACATCACGCCGAACTGGCACGCCACGACGTCGAAGCTGCCGGCGTCGAAGGGCAGCGACAGCGCATCGGCCTGCCGCAGGCTGGCGCGGCTCATGGCCGGCTTGCTGGCGGCGAAGTCGACCATCGCCTGGTTCAGGTCGGTGGCGATGATCTCGACCGAGGGCGGTAAAGCGGCGATCAGCGCCTCGGTGACGATGCCGGTGCCGGAAGCGGTCTCGAGCACGCGGCCGTCCTTGAGGTCGGCGAGGCGGCGCGCCAGATCGGCGGCGTAGGGGCGGAACAGCATCGGCCCCATGAAGCGGTCATAGAGAGCCGGGATCGAGCCGGCAAAGACCGTGTCGCCTGTCGTCATCGTTGCCTCCCTGTCCGCATCGCCTCGAATGTGCGCAGCGCGCTCCAGGCGCCATATGTCGCGACCAGGAACGGCACGCAATAGGTCAGGGCGACCTTGAACCAGTTCACCTTGCCGCCGCTGACGAAGGCGTCGCCCTGGTTGATGGCGTTGAGCAGGGTGCCGACCACCACGGCGACCATCAACGAACGGCGGGCATAGGGCCATGACAGCGCACGGCCGAGCGGCGAGGGCGAGGAGGTCATCGCTGGCGTTTGCAGCACGGACCGTGCCGGGCGGCAAGGTGACGTTCGCCTGACGAACGGATCGCCCGGGCGCGCTTGCCGCGCGGCGGGCGACGCGCCACCTTGCGCGCCGTTTCAGCACGCGGAGGGAAATCCATGGCGTCGCCGCTTTTCGACCTCACCGGCAAGGTCGCCATCGTCACCGGCTCGAGCAAGGGCATCGGCCGGTCGATCGCCGAGCAGCTCGCGCTGCAGGGCGCCAAGGTGGTGATCTCCAGCCGCAAGCTGCCGGTGTGCGAGGAGGTGGCCGGCAAGATCAACGAGGCGGGCGGCCATGCGGTCGCCATCGGCTGCAACATCTCGGACAAGGCGCAGTGCGAGAGGCTGGTCGCCGAGACTCGCCGGCAGCTCGGGCCGATCGACATCCTGGTCTGCAACGCGGCGTCCAACCCGTATTACGGGCCGACCGAGAAGATGCCCGACGACGTCTTCATGAAGGTGATGCAGAACAACATCCTGTCGAACATCTGGCTGATCACCCAGTCGGTGCCCGACATGCGGGCCAGGAAGGACGGCGCCATCATCATCGTGTCGTCGATCGGCGGCGTGCGGGGGTCGCCGGTGATCGGCGCCTATTGCGTCTCCAAGGCGGCCGACATGCAGCTCGCCCGCAACCTCGCCATCGAACTCGGACCGGACAATATCCGCATCAACACCATCGCCCCCGGCCTGGTGAAGACCGACTTCGCCAAGGCGCTGTGGGACGATCCGGCCTACCTCAACAAGCGCCTGCAGTCGGCGCCGCTGCGCCGCATCGGCGAGCCCGAGGACATCGGCGGCATCGCCGTGCTGCTGGCGTCGAAGGCCGGTGCCTTCATCACCGGCCAGACGATCATCGCCGATGCCGGGGTGACGATCGCGAGCTGAGGCGGCAGATTGACGGGCGATCCTGAGTCGCCCGTCAACGATCTCCTGTAATTCATTGAATATAATAAACTTTTATTGAAGCAATGAAGTTTCGTGGCGAGCGTCGCCTCATGAAAGAGCTGTAACATACTGTTTAAGCACAACTATCTTTGTGCCAAACCCTCTGAATCCAATTGACATCCAGCTTTAGCAGGCGCAGTTTATGCACTGGAAAGACGGAGATCGGCTGGGCCGGTTGATGTCCACCGGCGAAGCCAGCGGAATTTCCCACCGTATGGCGGCGCCTGATGAAGAGAACGACGCGTCCGCACCCCCGAACCAGGCGCGCATAGTCTACGCATATTGGAGAGAGACATGTTCGTCGCCGCCGAGGCCCCCCGGGTCCGCAAGTTCGTCACCCCGTTCGTCGAGATCGGCATCGCGCTGGCGTTCGTCATGCTGGCCGTGCCCGCGTCGCTGCGCGTGCTCACCATCGCCTGAGCCGTCAGGTCAGTCCCGAATGAAAACGGCCGGCTGATCGCCGGCCGCTCGTGTTTGTGCCCGGGCCGTCCCGGCTTCAGGCGATCTGGTTGGCGTTCTGCACGATCTTGCCGACCAGGCCGTATTCGACCGCCTGCTGCGCGCTCATCCAGTAGTCGCGCTCCGTGTCCTTCTCGATCCGTTCCAGCGGCTGGCCGGTCTCGGCGGCGAAGATCTCGTTGAGCCGCCGCCGCATGCGCAGGATCTCCTTGGCCTGGATGGCGAAATCCGAGGCCGAGCCCATGGCGCCGCCCGAGGGCTGGTGCAGCAGGAAACGGGTATTGGGCAGGCTGAAGCGGTTCTCGCGCTTGGCCGCGGCGTAGATCAGCGCACCGGCGCTGGCCACCCAGCCGGTGCCCACCACGCGGATTTCCGGCTTCACGAACTTGATCATGTCGTAGATCGTGTCGCCCGATTCGACGTGGCCGCCCTGGCTGTTGATGTAGACCGTGATCGGATCGTCGCTGGCCGATTGCAGGGCCAGCAGCCGCGCCGAGACTTCCCGCGCCAGCTTCTGGTCGATGCCGCCATAGATCAGGACGGTACGGGCCTTGAACAGCCGCTCCTCGATGGCGGCGGTCTTGTCGCGCGCCTCGCCGTGGTCGGCCATCTTGTCCTTCTTGTCGGGCTCATCGTCATCATCGTCGTCGTCGAACCGGATGTTGGCTGGCAACATGACGCTCTCTCTCGAAATAGGGGGGGATGACGCCCGGTATCACGCGGCCGGGCGGCGGGCAAGGCTCAGGCCGTGACCCCGCCATCGGCCACGAACTCCGCGCCGGTGCTGAACGAGGATTCGTCGGAGATCAGGAACAGGTTCAGCCGGGCGATCTCCTCCGGCCGGCCCAGGCGGCCGATCGGATGCAGGCTTTCGAGGTATTGCCGGCCGCTCATGTTGTCGATGGTCATGGCCAGGCGCGGCGCGATCATCGGCGTGTCGATCCAGCCGGGGTGCACGGAGTTGCAGCGGATCGGATAGCCCATGGTGCCGCAGTGGATCGCCACGTTCTTGCTCAGCAGGCGCACGGCGCCCTTGCTGGCGGCATAGGCCGGCGCGCGGCCCATGCCGCGCAGGCCCAGCACCGAGGAGATGTTGACGATCGAGCCCGGCCGGTCGGGCGGATTGCCCTTCATCGCCAGCACGCCATGCTTGCAGCCCAGGAACGTGCCGGTGGCGTTGACCGCGTTGATCAGGCGCCATTCGTCCAAGGTGCAGTCCTCGACCGAGCCGGAACGGCCGACGCCGGCGCTGTTGACCAGCCCGTCGAGC
>CAYNOF010000242.1:0-6261 GCA_964398335.1 uncultured Rhizobiaceae bacterium | reverse complement strand
GCGGGTCGCGGCCTTCGCGCTGGTGCCCGGCCTGCTGCAGGTGACCGTGGGCCTGACGCCGATCGAGGCGTTGCGCGCCGGGTTGGGCATGCTGCCGGACCGGGGGCCGTTGCCGGCCCATATCCGCGCCTGCGGCGCGCTGCCGGTCTTCCTGCCGGCGCTGCTGCGCCGGGCCGAGGGCAAGGCGCCGATCGCGCCCGATCCGTCGCTGGGCACGGCGGCCGACCTGCTGCGCTGCCTGCGCGGCACGCCGGCGTCAGCGGGTCACGTCCAGGCGCTCGACACCTATCTCACGACCATCGCCGATCACGGCTTCAACGCGTCGACCTTCGCCGCGCGCGTCGTCGCCTCGACCCAGGCCGGCATGATCTCGTCGCTGATCGCCGGGCTCTGCGCGCTGAAGGGCCCGCTGCACGGCGGCGCGCCGGGGCCGGTGCTCGACATGCTCGACGAGATCGGCACGGAGGCGCGCATCGTGCCGTGGGTGGAGGAGGCGATCCTCGCCGGCGACCGGCTGATGGGCTTCGGCCACCGCGTCTACAAGGTGCGCGACCCGCGCGCCGACGTGCTGAAGAACGTGGTGCGCGATCTCGGCTCGCATGCCGGGCGGCTGGCCTTCGCTGCCGAAGTCGAGCGCGCGGTGATTGCCGCACTGCGCCGGCTGAAACCCGGTCGCCGGCTCGATACCAACGTCGAGTTCTATACCGCACTGATGCTCGAGGCGGTGGGCATCCCGCGCGAGGCGTTCACGCCGCTGTTCGCGGTCGGCCGCGCCGTCGGCTGGTCGGCGCATGTCATGGAGCAGGAGCGCCACGGTCGCCTGGTCCGGCCGCTGTCGCGCTATATCGGACCGACGCCGAAAGCCGCAGCCTGAGGGCACGAACCTCGTGCCGAGGAGGCCGCGGCAGCTTCCGTCTCGAAGCATGGGCAACGGACGCGGTGCGCGTTGCCCACCCTTCGAGACGCGTCCTTCGGGCGCTCCTCGGGGTGAGGCCGGGGAATGGCTTTTTCGGCTGCATCGGCGGCGCGCTTCGGCTACACGGGGCGCGCATGCAAAGCAGCGGCCGCGTCGCCATCATCGACATCGGATCGAACTCGATCCGCCTCGTGGTCTATGAGCGTGCCACCCGCTCGCCGCTGCCGGTGTTCAACGAAAAGGTGCTGTGCGGCCTCGCCCGCGAGCTCGACATCACGGGCCATCTCTACCCGCCGGGTGTCGAGATGGCCGTGGGCAATATCGAGCGCTTCAGCAATCTCGCGCGCAACATGAAGGTGGCGCGGCTCGACCTGCTGGCCACCGCCGCCGTGCGCGACGCCGCCGACGGCGCGCAGTTCATCGACCGCATCGGCCGCATCGCCGGTCAGAAGCCGCGGCTGATCAGCGGCGAGGAAGAGGCGCGGCTGTCGGGCCTGGGCGTGATGTGCGGCATGCCCGGCGTCGACGGCGTGATGGGCGATCTCGGCGGCGGCAGCCTCGAGCTGGTGGCGTTGACGGATTCCGGGCTCGGGCCCTGGGTGACGCTGCCGATCGGCCCGCTGCGCCTGCTGACCGCGAAGCGCGATCCGCGCCAGGCGGTCGAAGGCGCCATCGCCGGCGTCGACTGGCTGTCGCGATACACCGGCCGCACCTTCTATCCGGTGGGCGGCGCCTGGCGTGCCTTCGCGCGCCTGCATATGGAGTACAAGAAGTACCCGCTGCACATCATCCATCACTACACCGTGCCGGGCGACGAGGCGCGCGACTGGGCGCGCTTCATCGCGGCGCAAAGCCCCAAATCCCTGGAGAAGATGGCCGGCGTGTCGCGCCGGCGCACCGAATCGCTGCCGCTCGCCTGCGTGGCGCTGGAGCGGGTGCTGGCGGCGCTCAGGCCGCGTCGCGTGGTGTTCTCGGCTTTCGGCCTGCGCGAGGGCTTCTACTTCACCCAGCTGCCCGAGTCCGAACGGGCGCGCCATCCGCTGGTCGCCTTCGCCGAGGACGAGGGCGTCGCCTGGCGTCGATTCGATCTCTCGCCGGTCGAGGTCTTCGACTGGCTGACGCCGATCTTCACCGGCGAAACGGCGGGTGAGCGCACCCTGCGGCTCGCGGCCTGCCACATCAGCGACATCGCCTGGGACGATCACCCCGACTATCGCGCCGAGCAGGCGCATTCGCGCGTGCTGCACATGCCGGCGCCCGGCATGGACCACCGCGAGCGCGCGACCCTCGCGCTGGCGATGGCGTGGCGCTACGACAGCATCCCGCGCGTGCCGTGGACCGAGACGGCGACCAGCCTGACCGATGTCACGGCGCAGACCTTTGCGCGCCGGCTCGGGACGGCGCTGCGCCTGTCCTACAACCTCTCGGGCGGCGCACCCGGCCTGCTGCCGCGTGTCGGCTTGCGGCGCACGGAACGGCAACTCGAATTGCTGGTGCCTGATGCGCTGCGCAACCAGCTCGGCGATGTCACCGAGCGTCGCCTGGCCGGCGTCGCCACCGCATTCGACCTCAAGCACGAGATCCGGATCGTCTGAGCCCGCTCGCCGTCATGTCGAGCGCAGCGAGACATCCTTAAGGATTCCTCGCCAGGCTCGGAATGACAGGGCAGGGACGAGTCAGGCCGGCTGCGGCGCCACCACGTCGATGACGCGGATCTGGTCGTTCTTCAGCACCAGCGCCAGCTCGCCGGCGATCAGGCGCAGCGCGTCGTTGCCGAAGATCTCGGCCCGCCAGCCGTGCAGGCAGGGCACGTCGCGTTTTCCCGCGGCGAGGCGATCGAGCTCGTCGGTCGCCGCGACCAGGCGGTGGGCGACGCCGGTGGCGTCGCAGCGCAGGCGCAACAGCACCCGCAGCAGATCGACCACGGCGCCGGGCACCTGCAGCGGCTCCGGTCCGCGCTCGCGCCGCGGCAATTCATGGTCGGGGATCGAGAGCGCGCGGGCGACGGCCGACAGCACGGCCTGGCCCTGCTTGCCCTCGACGAAGCCCTTGCCCAGGCCGCGCGTGGCGCCGAGGTCGACGACGTTTGACGGCGCGTGGGCGGCGATCTCCAGCACCTGCTCGTCGCGCAGGATGCGCTGGCGCGGCACGTTCACGCGCTGCGCCTCGCGCTCGCGCCACGCCGCCAGCTCGCGCAGGATGGCGATTTGGCGCGGGCTGGGATTGCGCGGCTTCAGGCGTCGCCACGCTTCGTCGGGCTCGACGATGTAGATCGAGGGATCGCGCAGGATCGCCATTTCCTCGGAAATCCACGATTCGCGGCCGGTGCGATGCAGGCGGTCGCGCAGCTTCTCGTAGACCACCCGCAGATGCGTGACGTCGGCCAGGGCGTAGTGCAGCTGCTTCTCAGACAAGGGCCTGCGGCTCCAGTCGGTGAAGCGGCTGGACTTGTCGATCTTGGCCTTGGCCATGCGCGCGGCCAGGGTGTCGTAGGCGACCTGCTCGCCGAAGCCGCAGACCATGGCGGCGACCTGGGTGTCGAACAGCGGCTTGGGCAGATGGCCCATCAGCTTGAGGAAGATCTCGAGATCCTGGCGCGCGGCGTGGAAGACCTTCAGCACCGTCGGATTGTCGAACAGGGTGAAGAGCGGCGAGAGATCGATGCCCTCGGCCATCGAGTCGATCGCGGCGGCTTCCTCCGGTCCGCCGATCTGCACCAGGCAGAGCTGCGGCCAGTAGGTACGCTCCCGCATGAACTCCGTGTCGACGGTGACGAACTCCGCGGTCGACAGACGCTCACAGAACGCGGCCAGTTCGGCCGTTGTCGTTATCACTTGCATGTTCAAAAGGCTGTATAGACCCGCGGCCGCCTCAGGGCCAAGCACCGATGGCCGAAATCCGGCCCTTCGGTTGACTTTGGCCGCCAAACCGTGCCTTTTCCCGCGCCGCTGAACGCGTTTTCAGGAATTCTTCGCCATGCACGCCTATCGCTCCCACACCTGCGGCCAGCTCCGCCCGGAGCATGTCGGCCAGACGGTCCGCCTGTCCGGCTGGGTGCAAAGCAAGCGCGACCACGGCGGCCTGCTGTTCATCGACCTGCGCGACCATTACGGCGTCACCCAGATCGTCTTCGACGGCAGCTTCGCCGCCGAGGCCTTCCGCCTGGCCGAGACCGTGCGCAGCGAGAGCGTGGTCACCGTCACCGGTCCGGTCGTGGCGCGCGAGGGCACGGTCAATCCCAAGCTGCCGACCGGCACCATCGAGGTGCGCGCCGCCGAGATGGCGATCCAGTCGATGGCCGAGGGCCTGCCGATCCCGGTCTATGTCGAGAACGACACCACGCCCGAGGATCTGCGGCTGAAGTACCGTTTCCTCGACCTGCGCAAGGACAAGCTGCACCGCAACATCATCCTGCGCAGCCAGGTGATCGCCTCGCTGCGCCGGCGCATGATCGAGCAGGGCTTCACCGAGTTCCAGACGCCGATCCTCACCGCCGACAGCCCCGAGGGCGCGCGCTCCTACCTGGTGCCCAGCCGCATTCATCCCGGCAAGTTCTACGCCCTGCCGCAGGCGCCGCAGATGTTCAAGCAGCTGCTGATGGTGTCGGGCTTCGACCGCTACTTCCAGATCGCGCCGTGCTTCCGCGACGAGGACGCGCGCGCCGACCGCGCGCCGGGCGAGTTCTACCAGCTCGATTTCGAGATGAGCTACGTCACCCAGGAGGACGTCTTCGCCGCCATCGAGCCGGTGCTGCGCGGCGTCTTCGAGGAGTTCGCGGGCTACGGCAAGGAAACGCCGTGGACGGTGACCTCGGGCGCCTTCCCGCGCATCGCCTATGACGAGGCACTGCTGAAGTACGGCTCCGACAAGCCCGACCTGCGCAACCCGCTGGTGATCAGCGACATCGGCGAGGTCTTCGCCGGCTCGACCTTCAAGGTCTTCGCCTCGATCGTCGCCTCGGGCGGCGTCGTGCGCGCGATCCGCGCGCCGGGTGCAGCCGCGCAGCCGCGCAGCTTCTTCGACAAGCTGAATTCCTGGGCGCAGGGCGAGGGCAAGCCGGGCCTCGGCTACATCGTGCTCGAAGGCGGCGCGGGGAAGGGGCCGATCGCGAAGTTCGTCGACGAGCCACGGCTGGCCAAGCTCAGGGAGCTGACCGGCGCGGTCGACGGCGACGCGGTGTTCTTCGTCGCCGACAAGCCCGAGGCGGCGTGGAAGTTCGCCGGCCAGGCGCGCACCCGCATCGGCACCGAGATGGATATCGTCGAGAAGGGCGCCTTCCGCTTCTGCTGGATCGTCGACTTCCCGATGTTCGAGTACGACGAGAAGGCCAAGAAGATCGACTTCAGCCACAACCCGTTCTCGATGCCGCAGGGCGGGCTGGAGGCGCTGGAGTCGAAGGACCCGCTGACCATCAAGGCCTACCAGTACGACATCGTCTGCAACGGCGTGGAGCTGTCGTCCGGCGCGATCCGCAACCATCGGCCGGAGATCATGTACAAGGCCTTCGGCATTGCCGGCTACAGCCGCGAGGAGGTCGAGGCGCGCTTCGGCGGCATGCTCAACGCCTTCAAGTTCGGCGCGCCGCCGCACGGTGGCTCGGCGCCGGGCGTCGATCGCATCGTCATGCTGCTGGCCGACGAGCCGAATTTGCGCGAGGTCATCGCCTTCCCGATGAACCAGCAGGCGATGGACCTGATGATGGAAGCGCCGGCCGAGGTGCCGGCCGAACGCCTGCGCGAGCTGCACCTGCGCGTGGCGCTGCCGCCCAGGAAGGCGGAGTAGGAGCCGGAGTGCGGCGGCTTCCGATCCTGGCGTGCCTCGTCGCCTGGCTCGGAAGCACCCCGCTGCTGGCGCAGGAGCCCGCGCCCCAGACGCTGTGGGAAGCCCCCAAGGTCGGGCGCTGGACGGTCAAGGCCATCCGCAACGGGTGGATCGGTCCGGCGCAGTGCCTGATGAGCAATATCGGCGACGGCTCGGGCGTGGCCTATGCCATTGCGCCCGGCGACGTGCAGCGCCTGGTGGTGCAGAACTCGCAGTGGCGAATCCCCGTCGGCACGGCCGCGGCGATCTATCTGCAGGTCGATCGCCTCGGCCCGTGGGAGGTGAAGGCGCGGCGCTCGCCAGCCGCCTACGACACCATCTTCATCGAGGCGCGCTTCGACGCCGAGGCGCGGCGCCTGCTGGAGCAGATGCGCGAAGGCACGTGGCTGCACATCATCTTTCCCGGCGGCGAGCGCTACGAGGTGTCGCTCGAAGGCAGCAAGCTGGCCGGCGGATACCTGTTGGAGTGCTATCAACGCTTCGGCAAGACGCCCTGATTTTTCAGTTGAATGCGGGATGGATTC